>NZ_JARJBD010000091.1:0-42090 GCF_029269925.1 Rhodococcus sp. T2V | reverse complement strand
CTGCCGCGTCCGCACCCTGGGAGTACCCGGTGATCGAGAACTTCGCGCCCCGGCATTTGTCGGCGTAGGACTTCAACACGGCGGTGGCCTTGCTGACCGCGTCGGCCTTGCTGTCGGCTGGCCGTTGTCGAACGCGCGCGCCATATACGGCAGCGTGTATATCTGTGCGCGGGCACCGTTCTGTGCCTTTATTGCCGCCGCGACCGGGGCGAGCATGCCTACGGGCTGGTTCGGGTCGGCGTTCTCGTTGGTCTCCCACGTTCCGGGGATGAGCAGGTTGAACGTCGACGCGCAGCTGGTCGGGGCGGCGTTGGCGATCGCGGGTGCGGTAAGAGCGACGCCGACGACGGTCGCGGTGGCGATCAGCGCGACCGTGCGACGGTTCTCGAACGTCTGGCGGGCATTGGCACCTCGATTACCGGAAGGGACACTGATGCCTACATTCACCCATTTCGGCATTTCCCCTCAACGGGGTGTCGGGGTGCCACCGCTCCTCTTTAGGGCGCTGACCGGCGAGAATCGACCGGAGTCAGGTGTTTTCACATGCGATGCGACAAGGCCAACCCGACCCGCGGCGGGCTGGTGGGGGGTGGTTCCCAGCGTGTTAGATCCAGTCGATGTGGACGGAGTCGATGTGGTCGAAGTGGAATCCGAACTGGTCGCTGTACCTGTCGAAGCCCTTGTTCTCGGGGTAGTCGAGGGTGGCGTGCCGCTCGAGCAAGGCCACAACCCGGGCGTGATCGTCGTTGGCCAGTGCGGCGGCCAGTTCGCGGGACTCGTCACTGCTGAACGGGGTGTCGGAGTTCGCGAAATCCAGGGTCCGGACCCGGTAGTCGTAGCCCTCGTCGGCGCCGTTGCGGACCATGACGCCGCCCCGGACGCGGATGACCGCTCTTTTCGGGGTTCCGTCCGGCCGCAACACACCGGCGCGTTTCATGATGTCCTGCGCCTTCACGGTCTTGAGTTTCTTGCTGGCGTCGGCCCGCAACTCGTTCGTTTCCCCGGACCGGTACCGGGAGACGGCGGAGCGGGACCGGCCGATCTTCGCGGCCACCGCGTCGATGCCGCCGAGGCGTTCGATCGCCGCCCGCCGTTGGGCACGCTCGAGCACGTCGGCGTGCGGGATCCGCCCTTGCTGGGCCCACCGGCGCAACGTGCGCGCCGACGGCGGGGTGCGGCCGGCATCGATCGCGGCCTGACGCAGGCCCTCGTTGCCGAGCTCCTTGCGTAGTTGTGTGACCGAGACCTTGCTGGTCAGCCCGGCCAGGCCCCCGCTCTTGACCTGCTTCGATTTTTCGACACCGCTGGTCGCGGCGTTGGCCACGGACACCTTGAGGCCGTCGAGACCGACCGCCTGCTGCGCCGGCTTCGTGGTGCGCGGCTTCGGAAGATGTAGGGCCATCAGAGTGCCCCCTCCCCTTCCTCGGTGTCCTCGTCGTCGGCGAATGCCGCCTTGATCGCGAGATTCACGTCGTGCACGTCCTGCGCCGACGTGAAGGCGGACAGGAGTGTGTCGGTGAGGACCACGTCTTTTTCGACCGACATCTTGCCCAGCGCCTCACTCGGGTCGGCGATGTCCTCTCCGTCGGCGAGGAGGTACACCCAGGAGTCGGTGACGGTCCGGATCGGCCAACGATTGTGCTCGCGGGCGATTCGCATCGCGACACGGCGGCCGCGCCACCGGCAGTGCGCGATGATCGACGCCCGCCAGAGCGGTTGGTGGTGATGTTGCATCCGGGTCGCGGTCCACATGTCCGGGTTGACCATTCGCCCGATGTAGCCCTTGTAGCAGGTGCCGATGAACCGTTTCGTCGCCGCGTCGTCGGTGTCCACCGAGACCTTGCGGGCCTCGCGCAGGATCTTCGCCCACTTGTCCAGGGCGCGGCCCTGCTGCGGGTAGACCCAGGCCTCGGCGATGTCGAGGTCGTCGAGTTCGGCACCGATTCCTCCGTCGGCCACCGGTGCGCACAACCCGTCGAGACTGACCGAGGTGACCCAGGTCTGTACCGGTTGGTCGGTGAGCATGTGCGGGTGCGGCAGAGGTAGCTTCTCGGGCAGCGACAGCGTCTGCCCGGCAGGGAGGGTGATCCGCCACAGCCCGAACGGGGCCCCCTTCTCCCCCACCGCCGCAGCGGCCGCCGCCTCGCCGGTCAGATGTGTGGGTTGCCCGTAGCCGAATTCGAGCATCCCCGCGGAGGCGAGGTAGGCGGCGCGTTGGTCTATCGAGACCAACCGGTGGGCGTTGTCGAGGTCATCGGCCTCCGGGACGCGGGTCCAGCCGACCGCGGGTTCGAGGTCTCCCCGCGGCGGACCGTCCAGCGGTGGGACCGAACCCGGTGCGGTGACGACGATCCCTTTGCCGCTGCGGGTGCGTTCCCGCTTGATCTTGTCGACGATCGCGGCGCCGGTGCGCGCGGGTGTCGGGCCCGGGAGCACCCCCAGGTGCTGGGCGCACCAGGCCAATCGGCGACCGAGTTCCCGAGCCGCCGGGAGGTCATCGTCCGGGAGATACGTTCCGGCCGTCGGTGAGCCGAGGATGCCCATGTCGCCGACCCGGTTGTGCCAACCGAAGTCCTTGTTCCAGTACGTCCACACATAGGGTTCGATCACCACATCGACCATCGAGGTGAACTTGCCGATCGAGCGGGACAGGTGCACCACGTGCCCGGGGTCGCCGCGCAGTTCCCACCCGGCGGTCAGCAGTGGGGTGAGGGTGGCCTGCAGCACCGCGGTCAGTTCTTGGGCGGCGCGGTTGCGGAGGGCTTCCATGTCGTCGACGTCGTCTTCGCTGCCCGGGTCGATGACCCACCCGAGCAGCTCGCACGCGGCCTGTCCGACGATCCAGATCTGTGCGGGGGCTCCCAACGGGGTCAGGGCGGCCCAGCGGATCAGTTTGTCCAGTTTCTCGACCGAGTCGACCGGCCCGGTCAGCTCCCGCCCGGACGGTGTGTACGTGCCCGCGGCGGTCACGATCAACGCATGACCATCGGCCTCGTCTCCGGCGGGCAACGCCTCCCACACCGGTGTACGGGGTGTTGCCGTCGGCTCGATCTCCGATGCTGGGAGATCCAGGGCATCAGCGGGCGTCGTCGGTTCCGCCGTGGCGGCTTCTGACGTAGCTGTTTCCGCCGGTGCGATTTCGGTGAGCTCGTCACCGCCGTCCACCGCAGCGCTATCCATCTCTTCGCTGTCCACCTCGGGAGACGGCGGGGTCGGGGCGTCGGCGGCGGCGGCGACATCCGCCTGCTCGGACGATTCGGGGTATGCGGCCACGGCCGGCTCCGAGTCCGCCTGATCGGCTGCGACGCAGACACCAGCATCGACGGAGGCAGAGTCGTCTTCGGGGACAACGCCATCGGTGGAAGCCGGAGACGCCGTCAGCGTTGCCTCGGGCAGTGCGAACAGAGGAATCTGCTCCCACGGACCGCTCATGACTCCTGCTCGACGATCCGGCCGTCATGATCCGCCGGAGGGACACTGTAGCGGTCGAAGAACTCCTGCAGGGCCACATCCACGACGTTGGTCACCGTGGATTGGCGATCGTTCACCAGCCAGGTCAACCGGGCCTCCGTCGAGGCCAGCACCCGGGTATTGAGCGGAACCTTCGCCGGTCCCTTCCGCCGTTCCAACCTCGCCGTCAACTCCGGACTCGGCCCTCCCGCACCACCGGAGTCTCCCGCGCCGGGAGCGCGCTTCCCCGACCCCGCGGCGCCACCTCGGGCGCCGCCTTCGGAATTTCCCACCTTCGCCATACCCACCCACTCGCATTCCGCGTGCCGCCCGTGTGCTTGCGCGGAAATTACCCTACCCACCACACGCCTTATTGCAGGTATCTTCGCGGGCATGTTTGCATGCAGATTTGCGCCCGGGATGTGACGGGGCGCTACGGGCGCAGGCATTTGACGCCGCTGGCGGTGACATAGCCGGAGACACAGCTCGGGTACGTCAGCGCAGGAAGCCGTCATGACTCGACAATCTCGGATTCGTCATTCCACCAGTGTGATCGGCACCCCGGGCGAGATGAACAGGTGGTGCCGGGCGCCGTCGTGGGTGAGGGACATGGCCACCCCCGTGGTATGTCCCTCGGCGAACCGTGCGGGCAGCTCGCGGGTAGCGTCGAATCTGGTGTGGCTGATGTCGTAGGTGACGCCGCCCAAATATGAGGCTGGGCACCATGCCCTCCTTTGCTGACCGTGGATCGTTGCCGAAAGTCTCGCTGACACCACCTCATCCGCCGTGGACGGACACACCGTCGCGGCATGAGAGTATCGGCTGTGGGCGGGGCTACCAGCGGTGGACGACGCTCGGGTTCGGCTCGTCGCTACCCAAAATCGCGACCGGAGTAATCAGCAGGCGCACCGTGGAGTTCTGGCTGACAAAACCGACGAATCCGCCGTTCCCGTGGTCTGCGAAGATGCCCCTGACAGCGTCCTCGAGGTCGTGGGCGGTGGGCGCATCGGCGAGCGGATAACGGACCCCGTCGTAGATCGCTTCGTAACTCATGATCCTTCTCCCGCTGGTGTCGTGATGCTCCCAGCGTGAGAGCGTCGGGCCGACGGTCGATGCCGATGCCGACGCGTTCTTCCGCAACCGAGCGATCCGCTCCTCGCGACGAGACGCCCGGGCGAATCGCATACCATCGCCCGGTGACCGATCCGACAGATCCCACCGTCGAAGCCGCCATGGCCCTGCTCCGCGAACACGGCCCCCTCCATCCCCACGAATGGGCGCGGTTGCTGGTCGCCGCAGGGCACGGATACCTCGCCGACATGGAGGACCTCACCGAGTACATCGACCATCCCCGGCTCGGCTACCTGGCGGACGGTCGCAGCGCGGCCCTCGACTCGCTGCTCGACGGGCGCGTGCTCACCCACCGGCTCACCGCCGTGGAAATCTCCTCCGGCATCCTCGACGCCCACCCGGACCTGACGCCGCTGCTGCCGTTCGACGACCACGACCTGGCGGCGGGCGGGCTGCACACCATTTTCCGGGACCTCGACGACGACGTCTTCGACGAACGCGGCGTCGACGACCCGGACTGGCCGAAGGATGCGGCGCTGCTGCTCGAACCGGATGCGCTCGCCGAATTCCGGCCCGGCGACCTGGTCGCGCTCGCCCTCGTCGACGGCGTACTGCGGCTCACCGCCGCGGCGGTTCCCCTTGCGGGCGCACCCGATCTCACCGGCGCGCTGACCGACCTGGTGCCGCAGGAGGGCCCCGGGCCCCTGGACGACATCGTCTGGCAGCTGATGGCCGACGACCCGTCCCTGCTGACGGCGCCGACCCTCCCGCTCGGCGATCTGATCACCGCCGCCGGATACGTGTGCGACGGCGATGCCATCGCGGTCGAAGGATTCGACTTCGCCGCCCATAGCGGGAAGTCGCACCTCGCGAAGGTCGCGGCGGCGCACCACCTCACCGACGACGAGACGGATGCGGTCATGGCGTTCCTGGCCCTGATCGGCGTGATCGAGCGCACCCCCGACGACGAACGTGAGCGCGCTGTCGACGCGCTCGTGGCGAGCGCGGGTGACCGGTTCGCCGGGCTCGCCCGCCCGAACGCGGCCCGCGCCGCCTTCGGCGAGGCGTATGCCACCTGCGGCGCCGGAAACGAGACCCTTCGGGTGGCCGCCGCGGTGCTCCGCGACCGCGGTCCCCGCCGGATCGCCCCGACCGCGCACTGGCTGGCGGGCAAGGCGGCCGAACTCGACGGACGGACCGCGGAGGCGGAGCGGCACTACGAGCGGGCGGTGTCGGTGGACCCGAACTGGGACGAGGCACTCGAGGAGCTGGCCCGCTTCGCGTCCGATCGTGGCGACGCGGTGCGGGCGATCGGGCTGCTCGACCGAATCCCGGGCGGGTATCGCGACCCGATGTACGACCTGCTGCAGTTGTTTCGTCCCGTCGACCGGCCGGACCTGGGGCGCAACGATCGGTGCTGGTGCGGGTCCGGCCGCAAGTACAAGGTATGCCACCTCGGCAAGGCCGAGCACCCGCTGGAGCAGCGGGCTGGGTGGCTGTACCAGAAGGCGGCGTCTTTTGCGCAGGGCATCGCGTGGCGGCCGCTGCTGCTCTCGCTTGCCCAGATTCGGTCCGCGCACGACGACGATCCGATGGCGCTGTATCACGCGCTCGACGACCCGCTGGTCGCGGATGTGGTGATGTTCGAGTGCGGAACGTTCGAGCGGTTCGTCGCCGAGCGCGGCGATCTGCTGCCCGCGGACGAACTGCTCCTCGCGCAGCAGTGGTTGCTCGCCGAGCGGTCGGTACACGAGGTCGAGGCGGTACGTCCGGGCGAGGGGCTGACGCTGCGCGACGTGCGCACCGGCGACCGCCTGCAGGTCACCGAGCGGACCGCCAGCAGGCAGCTTCGGGCCGGCGACTTCTTCTGTGCCCGAGTTGTTCCCGCCGGTTCCACGACGCAGATCTTCGGCGGCATCGAACCGATCGCGCCCGGGCAGCGGGGTCGGCTGATCGAGTTGCTCGACTCGGACTCCACCGACCCCGAGGAGCTCGTCGAGTTCCTCAGCGCCCGGTTCGCGCCGCCCCGGCTGGTCACCACCGACGGGCATCCGATGGTCGCGTGCACGGCCGTGTTCGAGGTGGCCGACACCGCCGGGATCCGACGCAAGCTCAGTCGCCGCTTCGGCGCCGCCGAGAAAGACCGGTGGACCTGGACCGAGAAGGGCAGCGTGCTCGGCGTGCTGAACCTGGCCCCCGGCACCGAACCCTGGGTGCTCGAGGTCGAGGCGATGAACGAGCCACGCTTCGAGTCGCTGGTCGAGGCCGTGGGCGCCGCCGATCCCGGGGCGAGACTGCGCGAGCAGGCCCGGACGCCGGCAGCGGAGTTGATGGCTCAGGCGCAGGAAAAGGGGGTTCGCCCGGTGCAACCCGTCGACCCCGAGGATCCCGAGATCGCGGCGGCGCTCGCCGAGCACATCCGCGGATACGAGCAGCAGTGGCTCGACGAGGCGATCCCCGCCCTCGGCGGTCACACACCGCGCGAGTGCGCCGCCGACCCCACCCGCCGCGACGAGCTGATCCGGCTGCTCGAGTCCTTTCCGCAGCAGGAGCGGCCGGGGGCGATGAGCGCAGGCCGGCTGCGGGAGGCATTGGGGCTTTAGGTTTTAGGATTCCGGCTGCCCCACACACCGAACCCGGCGACGTCGTTGCCGCACCCCGCCGACCGTGGCCTGCCGGGCGACGGTCGGCGGGGTGAGGTAGACGCGCGGGTTGGTGCCGATCCGCCCACACGCGGCGACGACGATCCGGCCGATTCCGATCGGTTCGGGCTGGGACGGAGTTACACCGTCGATGCGTATCCGATGGTGCGTGCGGCGGTGCGGAGGATCGGCCGCACGCGCGGGTGATCGAGTGGTCGAGTGAACTCGGGGTCGGCGGGGAAGGAGTCGGCGGCGGGGTTCCACAGGACGACGTTCGGAAGGCCGGTCATGGTGGACGATACGTATAGACCGTCGAGATGCGGCCATGTCAGGTGGATGGCGCGCGCCCAGGTGCGGCACACGGTACGCGGTCCGTGAAGCAGCGCGGACGAGGAGTGGTGACGGACCAGCCAGGTTTCGGTGAGGTTCAGCAAATTCAGGGGACGGGCCGGGCGCCACCCGGTCAGGGCAGGCGCTCCGATCGTGGTGTCGATCGTTTGTGTCGCCTGGTACACCTCGGCCAATGCGGTGGCGACATCGCAGGCGGCGTACAGGACGCCGGTGGTGGTCGCTGCCGCGGCGGGGCCGGGGTGCGGGTCGTAGCGCATGGACGCGATCGGTCCGTAGGTGCGCAGAGTCCGCCAGGACACGGCGTGTGGACCGGTGGTGCGGTGGATCCGCCACAGCACACCGTCGTAGGCCAGGATGTCCTCCGGATTTACGGTGAGCGGCGTTCGCGGTGCCCGCGGAGTCTTCGGGTTCCGACCGCTCACCAGGTGTCGAGGGATTCCAGGAGCGCGGCCACCGGTGCGGGGTCCGCCGCGGCGGCCAGATGCTCGAGCGGGGTGCGGTCGCCGAGGTCGGGTTGCGGGGTGTGCATGAGCGCGGCGATCGCCACGGGGCTGACCGTCGAAGGGATGGCCGCCACGACAGCGCTGAGCCCCGGCAAGACATCGTCACCGACGAACTGCCATCGGGGGATCCGGCGATGCCCGTGCAGATCGAACGCCCACAGCGTGCGCGCGGTGAGCCTCCGGGACACCACCGACCTGTCGATGCCGAGCAGCTCCGCGGCCTCCTTGACGTCCAGCGAATCCGCGAGCGCCGTCACGGTTTGCCGCGCGATCTCCACCGCGCGAGCGCGGATCTCGGCCACCGGCGACCACTGGTCGAGGACTTCGCCGACGCCCTCGCCGGCGTGCGCGCGGAGGAACTTGATCTCTCCGGCCGACAAGGTGTCCGAAGCGGCGGGTACCGCGGTGAGCGCAGCGTCGAGTTCGCGAAGCATCTCACGGGCGGTGAGGTCGAGGTGATGCTTGGCCAGCAGCGCGTCGAGTGAATCCACCTTCTCCACCGACCTCATCTGCACATCTTAGCTCGCGTGTGCACTGTTGTGCACGTTGGGTCGCCGGGCGCCTGCTAGATTCCGGTTTCCGGGCAACCCGATCGCACACTGCTGACGGCCCAGCCGCTGCGCATCGGTGGCGACTCCCCGTCGTCGCGACCGCGGGCGACCGCTCCGATCTACCTCGTCGGTTGTGGTCCACGGCGTCAGACCCGGGCGACGTGCGCGATCGATCTCGTGGCGCGGATCCACATCGGCCGCCTCGACGATAGCAATCTTGACCCGCGCCCGTTGCTCGAGCGCAGCGTGGCCCATCCCGCCCGGTCGGCGCCCAGGTCGATGACGGACCTCGTTCCGTACTTGTCGACCTCAGGTCAGGGTTCCACGCAGAATCTGAGAGATCGGTGGTGTGCCGTGCGTTGCACGACACGCCCCAACTACGACGCTAGCTAGCATAGCGACGTTAGCTATCGGCGCTGTGCGGCTACGGTCGCGGGCTTTTCGGCGCACGATCGATAGTGCCGCGCACCGGTCCGATCTGAGCCCTGTGCGCAGCCACCACTGCACATGATGGCGATCCGCGGCTGGCCATCTGGTCGCCGGCGAAAAGTGGACAACCGACCAGCTCGGCCAGTTACGTCACCGTGATGAAATTGTGCCTGCTCTCCCCTTCCGGAGAAGTCGCAACGTACCCGCGTCGATACCCGCACTTGATGTGCCCGCGGCACCGTCGAACAACTTGAGCCGCCCGCGATGACATTTGGCGAGACCCGCACTCGACTTTCGCGGCGCGATCGATCGCGGTTACCCGTCGGGATCGATCACCACCCATCTACTCGCCCGCTTCGGGATCGAGTGGCGAGGAATGTGCGCCTGCAGCGGGCTGCAGCTCGACGGATACACGGTGCTGCATCGCGCGGGCGTGTTGTTCCTTCGCGGCGATGGCAGTCTCGATACGGCAGCGCAGGTTTTCGTCGTCCAGGCGTGGATTGTCGAACCCGGTCACCACCGCCAGCTCGGTTCCGATGCGGATGTGGGCAGACTTATTGACCACCGATCCGTCGTCACGGCACGCCAGGTCGCGCCCAGCGGCGATGACCTGAGCCATGGCGTCATCGCGATCGGACGCTTCCCCCGCGCGCACCGATGTCCGCTGAATCTCCAGATCCCAAAACGACACGAACCACTCCACAACCGCTCCCTCATCCACTCTTCTCGAGTGAACTGTACGAGTCACCGACGTCCAGCATGCAACGCAGCGCCGGCCTACCTGCAATGCGCAGATGATCGCCGACGTTGTGATGGTGTTGGATCCGCATTGCGGTCCACACGCCCGATTGCCTGTTGCATCCGAATCGGGCGCCCGCGTTGCCAAACCTCGTACTAGTCGGCGTTGCGTTCCCGCAACCAGGCGTTGCGTTGCCAACCTCATCTGGTTGCAACGCAACGTCGGGCTGTGTTGCGGTCAGAGGCGCTGGCTGTTGCGGAGGTTCGGAATTTGCTGGGTGGGGCGCGCTTCGTTCTGTTGGTCGGGTCGTCTCACTGGTCGTGCCGCGGAGGGTACGAGCTGGTCGTCGCCGCATTGCCGGGAGCGGGCGATCAGGGTGCCCCGACCAACGTGTACTGCGGATCGAGCGTTGCCGCATTGCGTCCGTCCGCCATCTCCTCGAGCTCCGGCAACGGGGGCGTTCGGAACCCGGCGTCGACTGCGCGTTGCGCCACCTTGTCGAATCGGCGCATTGCGGTGCTGGCGGCCTTGGCCCGTGTGAGCGTGGCGATTTCTGCGTAGCTGTGCTGTTCGATGATTCGCAGTCGGGCCGTCTCTTTCACTACAGGCTCGAAGTCGGCGCACGTGTCGATGAAGTCGAGGAGGTTCTCGATGGTCTGGGCTTCGTCCGGCAACACGAATGGCTCTTGCGAGTCCTCCGGCGCATTGCCGACCAGCAGTGCATCGGCATTGCGCCCGTCCAGCGCACTGCGCGCAATGTGCTCCTCGGTTCGGGTCGCAACGTCGGTGAGGTCATCTGGGTTCGCCTCGGTGCGGGTGGCAACGTCGGTGAGGTCATCTGGGTTCGCCTCGGTTTGTTGCGTGGCATCCGCAACGCCAGTGGGACCCTTAGGTCCGGCCGCGGCGGTCTCACGGCTGTTGTCGGGTGCCGAGGAGTCGTCTGCCGTTGCAGCGTCGGCGGCCTGCGCAACGGCCTGAGCAATGCGCGGCGCAACGTTGGGGTCCGGTGCAACGTCGGAGTCCCGTGCAACGTCGGGATCCGGCGCAATGCTCGGGGCAACGAGGGCCGCAGTATGCCCGACGTTCCGTTCGGATGCCGGCATCGACTGATCCGCCACCGTCGGGTAACCGGTCGTGATGTCCGCACTGTCCTGCTGTTCGCGGTCGCGGGTGTCTCGGACGACCGCGGTGTACTCGGTGTGGGCGGTGCCGATGGCCTTGATGAGGATTCCGACACCGTGGGTGAAAGCCAAGACCAAAAGTGGCGGAATGACTGCAATAAGCGATGCGCCGGTTGGAGTCAGTGGGGTGTATCCCAGGTCGATGCCCGCTGCAACACTCCGCGCAGCTGCTTCCGCGGCGCGGTAGGCGTGGTAGGCGTTGCCGAAGACGCTGATGAAGACGACGACCACTGCGAGCCAGAGGAAGAAATGCTTCCCCGTTGCGTTGCCGTTGATTTTGCTGAGCGCAACGATGGCGATCGTTGCGCCGAGGATTGCGCCGTCGACGATGGCGGGGAAGATCCAGGTGAGGTAGTGGGGGATTTCGGCCTGCAATGCGAGGTCGCGTTGCACGGCGAACGAGAGCACGAAGGCTCCGGTGGTGATGCCGACCGCAATGGCGATCGCAACAATTAGGGCGGCAATCAGGGCGCGGAGCTGGATTCGTGCTGCTCGGATACTAAGGTCGTTCATGATCGGGGTGTCCTTCCACGGGTTCCCGGTCCACGAGGCCCCCGCCGGCGCAATCGGCGGGGGCCTCCTCATGTTGGTGCGGCCAGTGCGTTGCGGTAGGCATATCTCGAACCACGAGCGCCCACTTAGCTCTGCTAGCTAGTGTCGCTATGAGTGCTAGCAGCCATTTCTGGTCAGGTACTCGATGAGAGCGGCGTCAGTGACCGACGAAATGGTGATGCTTCGATCCCCGGTCTCATAGCGCAACTTGTCCACACCGCGCGTCAGGCGCGCCTTGGTCGAGGGCCGCAACCGCACGTTGTGTTGTTCGCTGAGCTTCTCGACAGGCGATGACGCCTCGGGCGCAGGAGACAAGACTGGCGTGACGGGCACGTCGGCGACAGACCTGATGGTCGATTCGGTCGGAAGTTGCGTCGACTGCTCGTCGACGGCGGCCGGAGTGGGGTCTTTGACGACCCGAGGGCGCTCAGGAAGATCTGCGGCAGGGTGCGCCGGCCTGCGGATTGCTGGTTCACGTTGGACGCTCATACGGTCGCTCCTGCGGTCTTGATGGGTAGTTCGTTGAGAAGGTCGGTGTAGGCGAGCTGCAATGACAGCGATTTCCCGCCTGTGAATTTGTGGATCGGGGTGCGCGCGCTGTGTGCGTCCTGCCGCGTGGCGTATTCCGGGATGGTGGTGCGCGCGACGAGGTCGCCGTAGACCTCGCGCAGTTCGCTCTCCCGGAATCGGTGTTCGCCTGTCCCCCGCTGTCGGCTGAGGACGATCTTGTCGATAGCCAGGTTCGGGTTGGGGCGTCGCTGGACGTTCTCGACGGTTTCGAAGAGCTTGGTGACGCCTTGAACGCTGTCGATGGTGGGCTCGGTCACTGCGATGACCCCGTCCACTGCACAGAAAACGGCGAAGAGGAGTTTGCCGAGCGACGGTGGGCAGTCGAAGAGGACTGCGTCGTA
This sequence comes from Rhodococcus sp. T2V, assembly GCF_029269925.1. NCBI lineage: Bacteria > Bacillati > Actinomycetota > Actinomycetes > Mycobacteriales > Nocardiaceae > Rhodococcus > Rhodococcus sp. T2V. The sequence continues at coordinate 29,710 of NZ_JARJBD010000091.1, read as the reverse complement.
CGCGGAGAGGTCGAGGCCCTCGAAGGCGATGTCGAGGCGGAAGATGAGGTCGTTGGCCCCATCCGATTCGATGTTCGCGAGCGTCTGGTCGGCCGGGATCAGATCGACGCCGTCCCATGGGGTGGCAATGACGGCGTCGATCGCCGTGCCCGACTCGGTTCGGCTCATCAGGTCGTAGGTTGTCAGCATCTCGTCGGTGATGGTGACGCCTACGCCGTTGGTGGCATTGCCCTGGGGGTCGACGTCGACAATGAGGACGTGTCCGCCGGCGTTGCTTATTGCGCTCGCGAGACCGAGGGTCGTGGCGGTCTTGCCCACTCCCCCCTTCTGATTGCAGATCGCGCATTTGCGTGTCATGACTTGGTTTCCGTTCCGTCGAGGCCAGGAGACTTCCAGATGCGCGCGATGAGCGTTAGTGCAACTCCGCACGCTCGCGTAGGGAGCATAGCCAGGCTTGGCTGCTGAACTAGCTCGACACGCCGAGCAACACTAGCGTTCTTTGCTAGGTGAGCTAGCATGCATAGCGTTCATAGCGTAACTAGTTTCTCTAGTTTGGCTTTCGTAGCGATCGACGCTGCAGACGCAAACATATCTATGGCCTCTAGGGTTGCAACCCTATCTAAGGTCTCTGTAATCGCTTTGTTCGCAACAGTTACTGCACTAGCTCTTATAGCGACGTTAGATACGACTGCGTTTATAGCGATGACCGCAACGATCGATAGCCCAACTTTCCTAGCAAGCCTCGCCCTCGTAGAAGTGTGCGCGCTCATAGCTCTGCAAGCACCCCTACGACCCCTAGACCGCATAGCCAGCCTATTGAGGCTAGAACGCCTAGAAACGCTCGAAAGGCAAGTCAGCCTAGACATGCAAGCGTCCATAGACAGCGGCGCAACTATAGCGCTCATACGGAGTCTAGCTCCAGTAGATATCGTTGCAGGCATCTCTCTGCTAGCGACGACTGCGAGAATTGCTGCGCTACAACGAGTAGCTGTGATCGTCGCTATAGCAGAAATATCCGCGATATGAAGGCTAGAGCCGATAGCCCAGATACACCGCATAGACCGGATAGTTGCGCTTCCCTCCCTGCTACCAAAGCAGATCCCGTCAATGCTATCGGAGCTAGCGTTGATATTTCAGCAGGTCAGGGGGTCGTCGGCCGCAGCTATGCCACGAGGCACCGTCACGCGAAACGCATCCCTCCACCAGATCGCATCTGCCTAGGCACGGACGGAACCCGGGGAAACAGAACAGGCCGGCTTCGAGTCTTCACAGCTCGACATGCCGCCCGAGCGGACCTCGCCCCGGATCCACCAAGTACGATTTCGAGCTAGCGGTGCTTCGCTAGCTAGGCTAGAGGCCCTATCTCTGTAAGCGAGAACTGCTATTTCCGCCAGCGGCGTTAATGCAACGGTCGCTACACCGCTAGCTACTACGTCACTCCTGGCAGCTGTAGGCAAGCGAGCAATCAACGCTCGCATAGCTAATCAAGATTGCTGTAATAGCGTAACTCTGCTATCTAGCGTCCCTAGCAACGCTACGTAGCATGACTAGCATCGCACCGTGGAAAACGTCGCTTTCCCAACGAGCGCACATTCGCTGGGCAGCGCGTCGCAGGAAAGCATTCCCCCGGGTTAAGAAGGAAGCGGCAGGACGTGTGAATCGGGTGTGCACAGAGCCGACGGTTCAGGGCAGTAATCGGTGGGCGAGTTGTTCGGCGTTGAGTTGCCGAATGCCGTCGTCGACGGCTTGGCGGTCAGTGAGGTCGACGCCTCGCTCTCTGAGCGCTGCGGCCACCTGTTTGGCGGGGCCCCAAGTAGTTTCATCGTCGAATGCGTCATGGAACTCGGGTAGGAAGGTGTCCACAGAATCAACGACGCGGCTGATCCACTGGCGGTCGAGCCCCTGTTGGGTCAGCGCGAAGGTCAGCCATCGGCGCAACACGAAGGGCAGTGCGTTGCGTTGGTCGGCGTCGAGGACTGCTTTGCGGGGAAGCCAATCAGTGAGCAGCAGCATCACCTCGCCCGGGCTCCAGCACAGCGGTCCGGCGCCTATGTAGCCGTCGCCATAGTCCAGGAACAGCGCGGCCAGCGACCGGCTCACCTCGTCGTCGCTTCCGATGTCGGTGAGGAAGTCCTCGACCAGTTGGCGGCGCCTTTGCTCGGGAAGTCCGACATGTTCGGGCCATTCTGGCAGGTAGTCGCGGCAGCGGGACCATGCCAGCGCCCGGTGATCGCAAAAGTCCTCGTCGGCGGTGCGCGGCCAGGTCATGTCCGTGGTGCGCAACGCGTTCGCGAGATCGGCGAGCACCTCGGCGACCGGGACCGACTGGAGCGGCATCGGTGCCTCGTCGGGCTCGCGCAGCTGGTCCCACGTGGTGGCTGCGCCAGGATTCAGGAGAGCGAGCTTGTCGATCATCAGCCCGCCGACCTGGTAGATATTCGCCATCAATGTGTGTGGGTGCGGTCCGTCGTAGTCAATGAACAGGACCCGTTCGCTCTCGTACACGTCGATCGCGCGCCACGCTGCGGTCGGAGTCCACGCCGCGACGGTGTGCCAGGCCGGCAGAGGTTGGGTTTCGGCCAAGATGCCCAGGGCGTCGGACAGCATGGAGATGTCGGCCGCAGGTGCGACCCGCGCGAGCGCGTCGACCGCGGCCAGCGAGTGCGGGGACGGTGTGGAGCATGCTCGGCCGGTGACCTGCATGCACAGTAGGTGCTCGGGTTCGTGTTCGGTCAGTGCCGCCGTCGACCACGCCTCGCCGAGCCAGCCGCTGGCCCAGGTCTCGGCGGTGAGCACGTCGTCGATTTCGAGGAGTTGCCAGGCGTCGCGCAGCAGAAGATCGGCTGGGTGAAGTTGCCGAGGAGCACGGCGAACGGGTCGGCTTTTGCCGCCCTTGCGGCGGCCACGGCTCTTGGGCATATCCGCAGTCCACCACAGACACCGACCAAGGCGCCATCACGACGCGCCGTCCGGTCAGATTCCGGCGACGTCCGTTTCTGCCGTCACGTGACAGAAACCGTAGGTAGCCCGGGTATCAACGCTCGCCTAACTATTCGCAATAGCCAGAACTACCTAGCGTTGCTAGGTCGCATTGCTAGCAACGCTAGGTCAGCGTTGTTTGGCTGCCGAACAGCCGGGAAAGACGCCGTGCCCGTTGAGCGGGACCTCTGGGGTCGTGCGCCGTTGAAAAGTCTTCATCCACGAAGATGGGGTGAACCGCCTGCTGTGCGAGCGGGTCGACTTCGATTGCCAAGCGTACGAGGCCATCTCGGAACTGCTGCTGGACAGGTGGTGCGGTGTCAGAGTTGCGTCGGCCCACGCTTAGGCATCATGTGTCCCTCATGGTGACGTTCTTGCGAGCTGGACCGCGAACCACGACTGCGGTTTCCACGACTGCGCGTGCCTCATCGGAAAGGGCGAGAATCGCGTGATCTCTAGCCTGGACCGTGGCCTCGTCGTAGGCGTGGACAACGACATTGTCGTCGGCCCACACAGCCGAGTGGTCACACGCTCTGATGAATGCGTGATTGTGAGCTACAACCCGGCACTGGTCGAAGGCAGTAACCGTCGCGTGGGTGTAGGCCCAGACATGAACTTGCCCGGTGACTTCCACGGTCGTTGCGTCAGTGGCGACGATGTGAGCGGTCGCGGGTAGTGGTGAGTCGAGGTGAATCCGTGCCTGCGATCCTGCGGTAAACCGCAGGGTCCACTCGTCGCCGGCCGATGCGAAGGTTTTGTCGTCGAGTTCGATTAGCTGACCTGCAGTGTCAACCACGACTGTCTTGGCGCCGTTACGGAGGCGCTCGCGGATCGAGTCTGCGTTGCGGCTGATGCGGGGAGGCGCTTGGACTCGGCTGACGTAGACCCGTGGGTGGCGTTGGGTCGATCGGGACATGGTGTTCTTCTTACCCACGAGCGCACTCCGTTCTGTGCGAGTCGGCCACGATGATTCTCGCAGTATATGGCCGAGACTCGGTGGCGAGTGGTACCTCGCTCGGCGCGGTGGTGATCGTTCGCGGCCGGTGCGGCCAGGGTTGCCGTATATGCATGCTGCGCCGAGGATCGATGGGCATGGTTACGCCGCCTGCCTTTGGGATGCCAGGGTGGCGCGGATCTGTTCCATGAACGCTTTTCGGTGCTCAGGCGACGCCGCTGCGCGACGGGCTCGTTCGCGTTCGGCGTTACGCTCAGCTCGGCGCTGTGCGCTGTGCGCAGCCTCTGCGGCGCGTTGCTCGCTGGGGGAGGGGCCCGACCAGTCGATTCTGGACAAACGCCAGGTCAGATATCCGATTGGCGAGCGAACCGTGTTCGGCCAGAGCTCACCTCGCGAGACGGTGTCAGCGGTCAAAGCTTGGGCGATATCCCGTCCTGTCCAGCGGGTGGTGTCGATTCCTGCGCGATCGATGACGTCGCACACGGCGCCGATGTGGCCGCTGGGTGCGATGATTGGAGCTGCGGCGACCAGGGTGGAGGCGGCTCGTTGGAGATTTATTGGGCGCGGGTTCGCTTGATTCGAGGATGAGGGTTGGTTCTCGCGCGCGCACGCGCGTTTGGTGATTACTTCTCTACAAGAGATCCCCTTCGGGGAAAAACCACTCAAAGATAGGGGGTCACGGTCGCGGGCTTGGGGATTGGGATTCGAACCCGTCGGGGTGGTGTGGCGAGCGTGCTTCGCCGCGCGGTGTGTCCTGCGGGGGGAGCTGCCGCGCTTCTTTGGTTGTGGGGGAGCGGGGGTGGCTGCGACGAGGTCAGGTGGGGAGGAAAGAGCCCATACGCTTGCAGCGCGGTGCTGACGCCCACCGTGGTGAACTTCGGCGGCTTGGAATTCACGCGTAGTCAGGGTGCGGCCCCGTATCAGCTCGAAGCCGAGGTGTAGTGCTTTCAGCACGCGGCGACCTCGTTTGACCACTGACTCGGACACACCGGCGCGGGCGGCGAGGTTCTGGACTGTGGCAGTAACGCGGCGCCCAGTTTTCGAGTCGGCTGACGACGCGTGCGCGGCGGCGATTGCGACCATACTTTCGACGCCGATCCTGTGTCGGGCGGCTGCGGCGCGGCCGGCGGCGGTCTCGGTGACTGCGTACCGGACTTGTCGCATCCATCCGTCGCGGCTTGTCCAGATCGGGATGCTTGCTTCTTGGCCGGGGTTGACGGGCAGCGTCCAGGATTTTCCGCGCTGATCGGTGTCCGTGTTGAGTTGTCGCAGCTCGTCGATCCACGGGGTCTGAAGTGGTTGCGTTGCTGGTTGCGTGGTTTGGGAAATCGGCGAGTTGTGTGATTTAGCCCACGACACGCCGAGATCGGAATGTTGAACTGTTGAGAGGTATTCAGGGTATGCGTTACCCTGAGACGTACCTAGCACAGGTAAGTCCCTTCGGGGAATGCAGTACCGAGTCGAAGAGGCTGCTCACTTCTTCTTCTCACCTCAGGGAATGACCGTCCTGCCAGACGATCGCCCTAGACGGGGAGGACCTGCCAGTCCTCCCAGTGGGATTCATTGACTAAACCCACCCCCGCCGGGGGCCCTTTTGGGTGGTACCGCTGCTCTTGAATTAGCTATCGAGTTAGTTCCGATGCGCTATTCGCCAGGCCCACCGCCCTCCTCAACTAGAAGGGCCGGTACGCGTATAAGCGGCACCGGAAGTCGCAGCTCGGAACCCGCAGATTCCGTCGCGTAATGGGCGCCCTGGTAAGCCAACACAGGGGTAGCGCCGTCGAAAGAGCCTGGAGCGTGCGGGAGCGCCGCAGCCGGCATGTGGCCTCGTTGAGACAGACACGTGACTGACTGGAGATTCGCAGGCAGGCCAGAGTTGCGGGCGTGCGTTATCATGGAGTAAGCACCGCCTCTTCCTTCCGAGGTAGTGGTGGTCAGGGAGCTGGTAAGGTCCCGAAATTTCATACACGGACAACCCCCGACGCCGCCAAGCCCTGGGGGTTGTTCCGTATCTAGGTGTCGTTCATGCGCCCATCGCCAACTGCTCGACGCGATGCAGCGACCCCGCAGCTTCGACTTCAAGTAGCCGGAGCTGTTCCGGTCGAAGTTTCTCGCTGATGTAATCCGGGATGTCCAGTCCGTGCGTGATGGCGAGAATAAGCACGGAGTAGTCGCCAGCAGGGATGCCGAGTTCGGCTGCCCGACTCTCGTAAACCTTGTGGTGTCTGAGGGGTGCGCGGGTAGCGATCTGTCCGCGGGGCCCCTTGTTGTGCTGTGCCATGAGCAAACCTTAGATCGAACCTGTAACCGATACGGGTAACCGGCGCTCTTCGGTGTGTCGCATGTGACTGAAGTGGTCATCGGAGAGGTCTGCCTTTCATGGCTGTGATCTGGCTGGTCGTATTCAGACCCCGTAGCCGGATCCGGTGTTAGGGGAACGGGAAAGTTCGAGGCCAGCTGCTTCGGCTTGAGCAGCACATATGGGCGGGTCAGCGGCCGCATTTGGGCGGAGTTCGGCCTATGCGCAAGATCTGCCTGGTTGACACCGCTTCACGGTTGAACACCGAAAAGGTGTTGTGCAGCAGGATCTGCGGGGCATGGTCGCGCAACAGAGCGACCCCTTCGATCTGCACGCAACGGCCCGCAGGTCAGGGTCTGATGGTTCGAACCTGAGCGTTGTCGTTCTGCCTGCTCCCGGGAGTCGTCCTAAGTAGAGATCGGATGAACTCGGCGAGATTACGTACCGCATCGGCTGTGGCGGTCTCGGGATAGGAGGCTGCATCATCCGACAACGCGAGTAGCTGTTCACGCGCGAGCTCGTCGAGATGCACCGAGTACGTCCGCGGCGCCGTCACGATGCCTGCCGAACAGGCCTCGGCATTTTGTGTGATGCCGGTAGCTCTACCACTGCCGAAGACCGCGTTAGGGCTCGGAGACGGATGCCGTCCCGTGTTCGAACCCATGCTGGCAGTGCCGAGATTCGAATCGGATCGCCGTCCTGGTCATAGGCAACTGCGGCCCACACCATCGATGGTGTCGCCCCCTCCCGGGCTTGCTCCGCGCAGGTCGCAAAGAACGGGCACCCCTTGCACGCCTCGATCGAGGCCAGGAGCTGACCGGTGCTGGCAAGGTCGGTGTCCCATCCCTGCGGATTGCGTGTGCACGGGGGTCGGTCATCGGTGGCCCGAGGCCCGTTGATGCGATCGGGAAGGTTCGAACTGATCCGGCGGAAGAACGCCTCCTCACGCGCTGCTCTATACACCGCGCACCGCTCTGTACCTGCAGCGCATGCGCACACCGAGTCGTGGGCATGGAGGAATCGTCGAAGTTGAGTGTTTGTCCAACTCAACACGTCCGTCTCGTCGACACTTCCGCCGACGACGCCTATCGTTTCCATTGGCAGATCTCCGTTCTGCTAGCTGAAGAAACACGCTGACCAGGGCGGCAACCCTGTTCGGTTCAGACCCCTGTCCGGCGGCAACCGGGCGGGGGTTCTTCTGTTAGATCACCGACCCCTTCATTGATTGCTGGTCACGACCAGGGCATATTTGATCTAAAACTGTGGTCTGGAGTGATCGTAAGGGAGATGGTGCAAGGTGTCCAGAAGTGATGGACGGAGTGTTTCGGTGAGTCGACGGGTGATGCGCGGGTTCAACCCTGCTCGGCTCAAGAAGCTGCGTGAAGACTCCAAGCTCAGTCGGCCCGAGCTTGCTCGCGCGGCCGGCATCGGACACGCGACCCTCTACCAGTGGGAAACGGGCGCCACGTCGCCGCAGGTAGATCTCCTTAAGCGGGTCACCGACGCCCTCGGCGTGCCGATCAGCGATGTCGTCGTAGTCCCCGAGGATGAGCGCCTTCCGGGGGACTGGCGTGTCCTCGCGGGTTTGCTGCAGCCGCAACTCGGGAAGCTGGCCAAACTCAGTACCACCACTGTGGCGCAAGTCGAGCGCGGGCAGGCAGCTCTGACCGACGAGACGGCGCGAAAGGTTTCCGCAGCCTTGGGGATCTCCGAAAGTGTGTACCGCGCGGCCTACGAGCGCGCGCGAAGTCGCCCGCCGGGCACCCCGGCGTGAACTCATCGAAGAGCTGAGCCTCGGGGGCAGGGTCTTGGTGACCGTGGCGGTGTAGTAAGCAAAGTGAGTAATCATTCGACCTTCTCGCGAGCATGACGAAAAGCCCCTTCGAGGAGGGGCTTTCTGCGTGCTGCGCGGGCAACGCGAAAAGGTCGCGCCGCAACCTCGGGTGAGGTGCGCTGACGTCGGCCGACCGGGCACGTGCCAGAGGGGGCATCGCGCAGTCAGTCCGCTTGGCGAACTCTATGTCGAACCAACGTCGGAGGGGATATTACATAGCTTCCTCGGATTGGTGGGCGCGCCATGCCGTGAGGATGTAGTTGCGATGCCAGGTGGCTTGGGCGACAGCGAGAGCCAAGAGACTTCCGGGTGCGACGAAGACACGCCAGTTGACCCAGGTGTCCGTGGACATCGTGTAGGCGACCACGATATTGACGGCGCCGACCGCGACCAGTGCCACGAACCAACTCCAACTCAGGAAGCGCCAGACGGCGTCCGGTGCGCTCACCCATCGTCCGATGACGAGACGCACCGGGTCACGCTTCGTGACCATCAACGACGTCAGGAAAGCGCCGGCAATTAGCCAGTACACCCCTGTGGGACGCCACTTTATGAAGGTCTCGTTGTGGAACAACAGAGTCGAACCACCGAGGACGAGCACAAGGCATAGGCCGATCCATTGCAGTTTGTCGACCCGTTGGCGTCGGGCCAGCGTCACGATGATCTCGCCGACGACGCCGGCCATGACCACGACCGTCGCCGCGAAGATTCCGGCGGTCTTGTAGGTCGCCATGAACGCAACAACCAACGCGGCGTTGTAGAACACTCTCCACACGAGCTTTGTCCTCCGAAAGATTTTCTCCGTCAGGAGGGTTCGTCAGGGATGGTTTCGATCTCGGGGGAGATCACCGCGACACCGATCGAGTCGCTGACGAGGGGATCGAGAAGGAAGCCCCGGAATTCGGCCTTCAGCCAGCCGCCACCGCCACGTCGTGCCCGCACCGTGCCGGAGACCGGCCCCTTACGCACCTGCTGGACCCACTCGATGATCTTCGGCCAGTCTTCCTCATGGAGCGCGAAGGTCTGTCCGGTGCTCACGCCGTGTCCGAGGCCGGGAACGTGCTCGGTCACCCACTTCAGCCAGTACGGGTACTGGTACGACAGGTCCCCAACCGCGATGTACATCCCCGATGTAGATGCCAACATCGTCGACAACCACGCGTCGAGCATCGATTCGTGGACAAGGGCTTCGTCGGTGCCCGCATCCCAGCAGATCCCGCGCACGCGTCTACCCGCCGGGCCCTCCACACACCGCTCGGCGTAGCGCAGCTCGCGGGTGACGTCGGTCTCCGCCCGGATGGTGAACGTGCCGTCAAACCTGTCCTTTACCTGGCAGTCTCGGATTTGGCGTACATGCCGCAACGTGTCGGACAGGCGGGCCGAACGGGTGTAGAGATCTGCAGGACCGAAAACCGATCGATCCTGATGCCGGGCGGACATCCCGATGAGCTCGATAGCTCCGGGGTCCAGCTGCAGCTGCGGTGGGGGCGGGTTGTCCTCCGAGCTCAGAACCCACTCCCATGCCCCGACATTGGGGCGGTCCGGCGGGTTCTTCTTCGGGTCACCGCTCCAGATCTGAACTGCTACGACCACGCTCTTGTCGGGAGTCAGGATGGGGTGGGCTGCCCCGACCGGGCCCAGAGCGTCGGCGACCTTGCCCTCGAACGTCTCGATCTTGAGCTCGCGATCGGCGATGCACGTACGGATCAACCCCAGGACAGCGGTGCGGGCAGGTTCGCGAAAGACATTGCCGATCTTTCGCCAGTCGCGGTGTTTGGGGCCTTCGGCGACGACATGGTGCTCGTCGCCGGTGCCGACGAAGACGGTCGTCCATTCGCGGATCGGGTGGGTGGGTTCGGCGGGGGCGCGCACGAGGGTATCAGCTGTCATCGGTTTATCCGTTTCTCCCGTACTGGCTTTCGGGTGGTCAGGTCAGGTTTACTGGCATCTCAGTGGGGCCGTGAGTGCGCCAGGTATGTCGCCGGTCGAGTGTTTCCCATGGCTTCACCAGGGACAGGACCGGGTGGCGTTGGAACAGGCGGCGAGTAGCGATGTCGAGCTGCATCACGGCCAGATCGGCGCCGAGACAGTAATGAGGTCCGCGGCCGAAGGCCAGGTCCGGGCGAGCGCCGCGGGCGGGGTCGTTGGTCGCCGCGCGCAGGGAGAGATACAGAGGACTGCCGGCGGGGATCCGGGTGCCGCCGACGGTGATGTCCTCAACCGGGAATCGCCGTATCGCATAGGACCCGGGCGCGGCGTCGAGGACAAGCTGCGTCACCCGGGCGCGCCAGAGCTGGTCGTCGGCGATTTCGACGACTAGTTGGTCACGATCGAGTCCGGCGAGAATGCCGATGGCATTGGCGATCTGGTAAACGGAGTTCTCGAATCCGGCGAGAAACGTCAGGAATGCCAGGGAGATGAGTTCCTCCTCGGTCAGACGATCTTCGGCGTCGCGGGCGCTGATCCAATCGGTGATGACGTCATCACCGGGCGATTTCCGTTTGGCCGCGATCACACGCATGAGTACGAGAACGATCGTGGTCATGGCCGGAATACGAGGGTCGTCCGCGGTCGGATCGCCAGAATTCATTGCCATCACGGTCCCCGCGGCGGTACGGAACTCGTCGGCATCCGCATCGGTCACGCCAAGGATCTCGGCGATGATGTCAGCAGGCAGGGGAGAGGCATAGGCGGGAAAGAGGTCCACAACACCGGCGTCGTGCGGGTCGAGCTCGTCCAGGAGTCCATCGACACGGGCGGTCACCATCTGCCTCACCGCTCCGATCCGTCGCCGTGAGAACGCGGGCGCTGCCAGAGCGCGGACGCGGCGGTGATCATCGGGGACCATATTGAGCAGGTTGCGGGCCAGTGCCGGTGGTAGGGGAAGACCAGGGCTGCCTGACGGGCCGCCGGGCCGGACATTGACGATTCCGGGGTCAGCGAGCAGTCGAGAGACGTCGTCGTACCGGGTGATGATCCAGACGCGCAGTCCGTCGGCGTCGGTGGCCTCGACAACTGGGCCGGCGGCGCGAAGGTGCTCATGCAAGCGATCAGCCTCCGCGACACTCAGGCCGGGCGCGAACGGATCGAGCACCAGGTTCCCTTCTTCGATGTGGCAAATACCTCAGGACGAAGATACCGGCTGACCGGGATTCTGCATGGCTCCGGCGGCTAGGGTGCGCTACGTGAGTGCTCAGGTCGACACCGTACTGGATGAAAACGTGCACAAGGCGGATGCCGCCGACCGTCGGGGGTGGAGGAGATCCGCATCGGTCTGCACTCTCGTCGCGCTCGGCTCGTGCCTGCTCGCCGTCGCTGTCTTGGTCCCCACCTACAGTGCCGCCAGGTTGAAGGTCATCCCGCTCGACGTGCAATCGGCGACAGTGTCGGTTGCGGAGGACGCGGCAGTGCTCAAGGCCACCTCGGTGGCTATGAAAGGTCCGCTGAAGACCGACCGGGGTGTCCCGCTGCGGATTCAGGTCTACGTGACGACAGAGAATCCAGTTTCCGCCGATTCCACAACTCTGCAAGCGGCTCAGAAGACGGTCCGGACCGACTGGGGCGACGGGTTGGGCCTGGTCTCGGCAATGGTCGATCGCGTCACGATCGACCGACGATCAGGCATGCCGCTCGCCGAGCCCGTACCGACGACTCAAGCCGAACTCGGCAAGCCCCCGACGGAGACGCCTCGCGCCGGAATTCAGTACAAGTTTCCGTTCGACGTCGAGAAAGTCAGCTACCCGTACTACGACGGAACGGCACGTGAGACACATCCGATCGAGTACGTAGACGACGATCGCGTAGTCGACGGCATGCGGTTGTATCACTTTCAGCAGACGATCGGCCCTGTGAACCTTGGGAAATCGATCGGCAGTGTCGCAACGACGACGTTGCCCGCTGAAAAGTGGGGGCTACCTGGCACAGAGCCGATAACGATGGATCTGCACTACTCCACCACGCGCGATGTGTGGGTCGAGCCTGCCTCTGGTGCGATCGTTGCTGTGGAGGAGCAGCCGAGGCGATGGCTGGCGCGGTCGATTGACGACCCGAATGCGGTGACCACGCTGGAAGCGCACACCCATTTCGACGACGAAACGATCAATGGCCTTGCCCAACAAGCGAAGGACGCCCGTACCGCGATCCTGTGGGGAACCCGTTATGGGCCCGCCCTCGGTGCCGTGGCCGGCATCGTGTTGGTGGGGACCGCGCTCATCCTCGCGCGCCGCTGGTCACGCCGCTAGCTGAACTGGTCGAAAGCCGCGCGTGCGTAGGGGAGTGCCTCTGCGTATTCGTTGCGGACCTCGTCTTCGGTGCCCAAGCGTGATGAGCGATCCCTCTGAAATTCTTTGCTGGTTCGGTCTTGGTAGTAGTCGCTTTCCTCGCCGGAATTGTCGACGATTCGTCGGTCGGTGGTCTGAATACTTACGGCGTATTCGACAGGGCCATCTTTGGTCGGGTCTATTCCAGAATCTCGTCCGAGTTGGTAGAAGCGGTGGATTATGGCGATAACCGTTTCGGGGGAGTGGCGGGGCTTGTTTCCGAAACGCTGATTCCAGCCGAAGAGGTCGTATGAGGTTCCATCGAGCGCGATCCACCAGCGGGCTTCGGCGCGTGATGCTGTGAGGGCGGCGAGGATTGCGTCGTCCTGCTCTCCACGGTCGTGTCCGATGTCGATGATTCGGGTGACGGCGTCCCTCTGTCGATCGTCGCTGGTGTCGAATAGGTCGAGGGTTTGGGTGGTCGTAGCGGGTGGTTGTTGTGGTGTGGAGTCGTTGTCATTGTTGCTGCTGCATCCGGTGATCACAGCGGCCGTAAGTGCGAGCAAGGTCATGGTTGTCGTGATGCGGTGCTTCAAAGCCCCCCCTTGTTGATTCGGTGTCGACGCGGGTCGATCGTAGGTCTGCATTCAGTAGGTGAGGTTATCGATAAACCATCGGCCGTCCGCTTCGGTGAGGGTGAGCCAGACCGTGGTATCAGGTTCGACGGAGTGGGTGGTGTCGCCGGTGACCGCGGTTTGGGTGATCGTGACCACCCGGTGTGCGATGGTGTCGGTGTCGGGTGGGCAGCCGGAACAACCGATGGCGACGTCGGCGATGATCCGGGCGTTGTCGTTGATCCATTGCTGCCATTGCAGGCTGGGCCCGCGCTCGTTTCGCACATCGGAGGTCAGGCGTGCAGTCAGGACCGGTGTGAACCATTGTGTCGCGCGCCGAAATCCGTTGGTAGGGCTCTCGTCGGTGGTGGGGGCCCAGGTGAATGCGACGGTCATGGCTTGGCGGGCCACTTCTTCCGGCGATGTCGGTTCCGGTCGCTGAGGGACGCGGGTGCCCGCTTCTGGTGCAGGTGTCGGTGCGGTCGTGGTGCTCTGCGGTGTCGCGGTTCCTGAGGGGTTGGCGTTGTCCTGGCAGGAGTAGAGCAGTACCGCGGCCGCGGCGATGATCACTGCGAGCACGATCAGGGCTTTTCGCATGGTTCCTCTCCTGATCACATGCGGCGGGCGCGCATGCCTGCCATTATTGGTGCGGTTTTGACGACGTCATTTGTGGTGGGTGCGTGGACCATTTGCATGTTCCCGGCGTAGATGCCGACGTGGCCGGGGCCGCCGGCCTCCCAGGATCCGAAAACGAGGTCGCCGGGCTTGGCCTCGGACAGGGGGATTTCGGTGCCGACCGTCCACTGCTGTTCGGAGGTGCGGGGAAGGACGGTCTTGCCGCCGGTGGCCCGGGCGTAGGCATATTGTGTCAGTCCCGAGCAGTCGAACCCGCCGCCGGTCGGGCCACCCGCGCCGCCGCCGCCCCACACGTACGGGGTGCCGAGGTACTGGCTGGCGGCCTCGACGATATTGCTGCCGCCGGCGGTGGGGGAGGGGACGAACTCACCGCGGCCGCCGGGCTGTTCGAACTCGGGAATGTAGGAGAGGACTTTTTGCACGTAGGGTCGGGTTTCGCTGGAGTAGTCACCTCCGGAGGGCATCCCACCGGCTTGCTTGATGGCCCCCTCACCGGCGTTGTAGCTGGCGATGTAGAGCGAGAGCGGGTCGCCCTTTACGGAGCCGTCGGCGAGCCAGCTGTCGACCGATCGCGCGATCTCGCAGAAGTATCTGCCCTGAGCCATCACGGCGTCTCCGACATCACCTTGGGATATCCGGCCGTTGCCGTCATCGTCGCGGCCGTAGACGGCCCAGGTCCCGTCCATGAACTGGGTATAGCCTCTTGCGCCTGCGGGGCTGGTGACAGCGCGGAAGCCGCTTTCGGCTTTGGTGTCCGCGGCCAGCAGCGCCGGGCTGATCTGCGGGCACAGCGATCCTCCCTTGCGGAACCATTCTTCGAATGCCGCCGGGACACTGCCGGGTTTGAGGTCGCCGCCGCCCGGGGTGCCGAAGCCCTTGCCGCAGTCGACGGGGGTGGATGCGGCCATGAGATCGATACTCGATCCCGGTGCGCTCGCGTCCTGTCCGGATGGTGCAGGGGCGCCGCCGAGCTTGGTCGTCGGGTCGATCGCGGTGCCGCCCTGCAGGCGGCCGCCGTCCCAGTACTCGAAGTGCAGGTGCGGACCGGTGGATCCGCCGGCGTTGCCGATCTCGGCGATGTGGTCGCCGGCCCTGACGGTCTGCCCGGGTGTGACGTGGATGCCGTTGGCGTACATGTGCCCATAGACGGTGGAGACCGGGCGGCCGTCGACGACGGAGTCGATGACGACCCAGTTCTCGAAACCGACACCGGGTCCCTCCCCACTCGAGCCGGCGGCGGCGACGAGGCCGTTGAGGGCGGCGTAGATCGGGGTGCCAACCGGGCCGGCGAAGTCGATACCTTTGTGCATCGCTCCCCAGCGGGGTCCGAAACCGGAGGTGAACGTGGTGGTTCCCGGTGCGGTGGGTTGCTGGATCGGCCCGGACGGGGTCAGCGCCGCCGCCGGCCGATCATCGGGTGCGCTTTCTGCGCGCGTGCCCCCGGAATCGGAGTGGACGGGCCGGCAAGGTTTGGGCAGGTCGATGATTGCCCCGCCGGTGCAGGCGCTGGCCAGCCCGATAGTGAATGACGCGGCAAGCGCCGCAGTCAGACGTCGAGCGGTCATGCGATCGGACCTGGCAGCGGTGTGTCGAGTTCGGGGATCGGGATGGGGCCGGGAACAGGGACGGGGATGGGGGCGGGGCTGGTGGCCTGCTGGGCGGGCGGAGCAGGCTCCGAAGACGACGGGGACTCGGGGACGTGCCGCGGGCTCGGTGCTGTGACGGGGGACGGCGTGGTGGTGGCGGTTGTCGTGGTGGGCGCTGTGGTGCGCCCGGTGGTGGGAGCGGCCGCGGCCACGTCGTCGAGGTCGAGCGTCGGGAGGGGGGAGGCGACCTGCCAGCCGTCGTCGGTGTCGGTGACCGCGACGGTCATGGTCCCGGCGCTGGTATCGATCTCCACGGTCGTTCCGGTGGTGCCGGTGCCTGGCAGCATGCGGGTCGGCCCGAGAATCGACACCGGTGCGGTGGGCCGGGCCGCCGCGAGGGTGTCGTTGACGTGCTCGGGGCGGGTGACACGGCTGAGCGCGACCGCCCACTGAGTTGGCGATGTGGTGGTGTCGACGAACGCGTGCGCGTAATACATCGCCGCTGTCGCGGGGCTACGACCGATCGACCTGGCCGACATTGTCGCCACCGCGGTTTCGGTGACTTCTTCGGCTGCCGCAGTCGCCGAGGTCACTGAGGTGTTACTGGTGTCTGTGTCGTGGGCGCGCACGTCGCTTCCGCTGTTCTCCGCCCCGGTGACCGCGGTGACCATCAGACGGGCGAGGTAGAGGACCGCGACCATGATCGCGATCCCGCTGGCGAGCCGGCCGGGACTGCGCAGGACCCAGCTACGGATCGCGGTGGTGATCGGGTTGGCACCTGTTCTCACCAGTTCACTCCCAGGTCCCGATTCGGCCGGTCGAGCACTCCCGTCGACTGAGCCGACACGGTGTCCTCACGCAATCCCTCCCGAGGCAGATCACTCCTGACGGGCCTTGCCGACGACGAGGCCGGTGCGGGACGGGTGATCGACACCCACGGACGCTGCGGCTTTCCGGACGCGTCGGGTTCCTCACTCGGCCGGTAGATGGTGGTCGGTGCGATGACCGCGTCCGGCCCGCCGTCCCACCGGTTCGCGTCCTGATGAGGAACGAAGACTTCGCTGTCACCGGTGTCGAGGGACTCGAAACCGTCGGTGAACCCCGTTGCTGGGGTGTGTTTGCGCAGATCCGCGAGTCCGGTGCGCCCGGTGCCGTAGGCCGGGCCGGCGGTGAGGTTGACACCGGGGAGCCGGGTGCCGGACTCGGGTCCCTCCGGGGACGCTTTGCGCAGGTCCGCCAACGCTCCACCTGCGCCGCCGCGTAGGGCGGCCAGCTGTGCTTGGCGGGCGCGGTCACGATAGTCGTCGGTGCGTGCGGCCGACAGTGCGCGACCTTCCTGCCGGATGATCGGAGGCTTGTTGCCGCCGATCATGTCGGACCACTGCCGCCCTGCCGCGTTTGCGATGCCGTTTGTGGCGCCGCCGCCGGCGCGGATGAGTTCGAGGCTCTTCTCGGCCAGTCCCATGGCGGGGTTGGTGACCATCGAGCTGGCGGTGAGAAGTTGCTGCTTCCAGGAACCGTGCTTGTGCCGGTCCATCGCGCCGCCGATCATGCCGCGATGCGACTGGGTGATGGTTTGTGAGAGCCGTTTGAACGGGCGCAACAACATCCAGAAGACGATGGTGAGGATGACCAGGAACCACAGTCGCCAGGTTCCGTCGACCGCATCATTGCGGTACAGCTTGATCAAGATCAGCAGGTAGACCGACATCAGCACCGCGGCACCGACCGCCCACAGGTAGATCCCGCCGAGGATGCGGCCGACGCGGAGCAGGATCGATCCGGAGACGATGGCGAGCGGAACCCACACGGGGGCGGTGATGATCGCCAGCCGGATCGCCAGCAGCGCCGAGAGTTTCAGCACCGAGGACCCGATCCACAAAATGGAGGGCATCGACGTCTTGACCATCGACAGGAACCCGGTCGTGACCCGGCTCGAGTCCTTGCCCTGAAAGGTGTAGAACGAGAGCCCCTTGCTCTCCAACGGCTCGACGACCTCCCGCCGGAACTTCTCGGCCTTGGCCTCGTCGATCCCCTTCTGTGCGGCGTTGTCGGCTTTGATCCGGGCCTGCTCGTCGTAGGTGTAGGCGATCGACTCCCGCAACTTCGGCCACAGATCGCTGAGTGTCTCGGGGGATGCGTTGGTTCCGAAATACCCGCGCTGCACGTCCGGGATGATGATCCGGTCGGTGATCACCAACCGCGGGTCATCGGTCATGCCCGCAGAGTTGAAGATCTCGCCCTGAGTCTTCGTGATCAGTGCGCTGAACGTGTCGTCGGAGATCTGGATCGCCTTCGCCGGGGCACCGACCATCAACCCACCGATCGCCAGCGCGCCGGCACCGATCGCGAGCTGCCGGAACACCGCCGGGGCATCTGATCGCAGACCGCGGTAGAGGATGATCAGCCCGGCCACCCCCACCCCCAGCCCGAGCCACGGCCCGTAGACGGTCGGCCGCAGCGAGTCGGAGACCGCGAGCACGATCTCGTCGAACTGCGCGATCGCCCCCTGGCGGCCGGTCTCGCGGCCCTCGGCGGGGGTGTTGGCCTGCTCGTCGAGCCAGAACGCCGCGGCCGCGAACGATTGCCCGATCGTGAGGAAGGTGTTTCCGACGTCGGTCTTGTTGCGCACCAGCGATACCCCGGTGATGTCCTCGCCGCAGCCGAGGTCGTAGATGTGCCACGTCAGCCCGGCCCAGCCGTGGCCGCCGTACCCGGTGCCGGAGAGCTGGGATTCCGCGGGCTTGTCCACCGACCCGGAGTCGAAGAACGCCGGCGCCGCCGAGTTCGGGGACTGCGGTGCCGGTACGTCCTTGCAGTTGAAGCCTGCGGCGTGGGCGGTGGTCTGCCCGCACAGGGCACTGAGCCCGACCAGCATCATTACCGCGCACAGTTGGGTGATCCGCTGCAGCAGGTGTGCGGGCGAGCTGGTGGTGCGGGCGGTGGCGGGCATCGAGAATGTCCTTCCCAAAAGAGGGGTCAGGCGGCGGTGGCCCGGGAGTTCAGTGCTTGCGCGACGTGGGCGATGTGGGTGAAGTTCGTCCAGTTCGCGCGCACCAGTTCGATGTCGCCGCCGAGGCGGACGACATAGGTGCGGGCTTCGTCGGCGCCGGTCTTCGCGGCGCGCTGTTTGCGGGCCTTGTTCGCGCGCGGGTCGTAGGTGTCGTTGCGGCCCCCGCCGAGCTGGTTGGCCAGGATCGTCTCGTACCCCTCACCCTCTTCGAGGCCGAGGAGTGTGAGTGCGTCGGAGATCGCCCGTTCGGAGGAGCCGAGTCGGCCGATGATGATCTCGTCGGTCAGCTGCGACTGGTCCTGGTCATCCGCGCCGTCCGCCAATCCGAGGAAATCGCCGGCGAGCTGGCTGCACACCAGTGCGCGGGTGCGGAACTTGCGGGTGTCGCGGCCGAGCCGGACGTAGAGGGTGCGGCCGGATCCTGACTGCTTGAGGTACTTGTTCTCGTCCAGGAACAGCAGTTTCGGCAGCGCGCGCGGCTTGTCGTAGACCAACCGGGTCGCCAACCAGGCCGCCAGGTGGATCAGTGGCCCGGCCAGGCGTTGGCTGTCGGTGGCCGCACTGCCCTCGGCCTTGTCGTCGATCTGCAGGCCGGGCATGGTCAGGATCGTCAGTCGCTCGTCGAGGACCGAGTCGAACAGTTCGGCGGCGGCGTCGTCGCCGGCCGTGGCCGACGGGAACAGCACCCGGGCATCGCGCAGCTGCGACATCGTGCGCAGCATCGGCCCGATCCGGCCCGCGGCGGTGCGCAGTCCTTCGCCGATGACGGGGGTGTTCTCGGAGCTGTTGGTCTGGCCGTTGGTCGTGCCGTGGGCGGCCGCGGGGCCGTTGGTGTAGACCACGCCGGCGGCGATGTGGTCGATCGCGTCGAGGACCTTGCCCAGATGGTTGGTCGGCTGGCCCCCGACCATCGCCGCCGCCATCCGGACCACGCTCTTGGCGTCTCGGTCGCTGCGGTCGTCGGTGTCGAGCATCGAGATCAGCACCCAGGACGCGAGCTGGACTCGTTCGGCATGGGCGGCACCGCGATCGTCCTCGTAGGCCGCTGCTGCGGCCGCTGCCGGGTCGGATTCGTGCGCGTACTCGGGATGGGCGGGGCGGTAGATCTCGTCGGCCGGGTCGGGCTCGCACACGACCCGGTAGACGTTGAGGACGCCGGGCTTGGCGCCGCGGCCGGTCAGCTCGTAGACGCGGGTGAATGGCTTGAGTTCGGGCAGATCGGCGAGTGCGCGCAGCGGCCCGGACGGATCCAGGATCACCGCGTGCGCGCCCAGGCGCAGCGCCTGATAGGTGATCATCCCCGCCAGATGGGTTTTGCCGGCGCCCTGGACGCCGACCAGCGGGGTCAGGCCGCCCTTGTCGAAGAAGTCGTGGGCGGCGAACAGGTTCCAGGCGACCGGGCGGACCGAGATTGACGCGGTCTCGCCGAGGATGATGCCTTCCTCGTCACCGATTCGGTCGGCCGCCGCCCCCATCCCCGCCGACATGGCGAGGACGCTCATCCTGCGCTTGTGGGCGGTGTTGGCGAGCTTTTCACCGGGCATGAATTCTTTGAGCAGGTGGTACTGGCCGTTCTCGGCTTCGAGTTCGACATCCGGCGCGTACTGCTGCTGCAGCTTTGAGACACGATCGCGCACCTGCTGCGGGGAGGAACCGGACACGGCGATCCGCCACCACCCCGACCCTCGGGTGGCCAGTGCCCCACCGTTCGACATCTCCGTCCGCAGCCGCCGGGACAACCCGTGCTGTGCCGCCAACTCATCGGGTGGCGTTTCGTCGTGCTCGACGGTGTAGTGCCGGTACTGCGACTCGATCGCGTTGCGCTGCTTCTGGATCTCGCCGAGGGTTTCTTCCGGGGTGTGCAGGGTGATCCGCTCGGACCACTCCAAGGGCAGCCCGAGCTGGTCGCCGAGCAGCTGCCACGGCATCTTCTGCTCGGGAATGGCCAGTGGTGCCATCCGCCCCACCGTCAGCACCGTCACGTACGACCGGTAGGTGCGGCCGGCGATGGTGCCCTCGACGACGGTGTGTCCGGCGCCGGGCGTGTAATGCATTTCCGTCAGGTTGCTCAGCGACAACAGATCGGACAGGCCCCATCCCGACGGTGCGTTCGCGGCCGCCGGTTCGGTCAACGGCATCCCCACCGCGGCCGAGCGGCGCAGCAGATAGTCCACCTGACCGCTGTCGGCCGGCAGGGCTTCGACACCGGGGGAGAGCATCACGCGCTCGATCTCGGCGATGTGTTCGGCCGCCGCGTCCTGCTCGGCCACCAGGACCTGCTCGGACCACTTCGACAACCGCGGCCCCACAACCTTCACCCCGGAGCACATGTCGGCCACCGCGACGATCGCCTGCGCGGTCATCGACCGCCGGGGCAGTTCGATGCCCCAGTAACGGCGCTTGCGGGTAGGGGCCGAGTCCAGCAGCGCGACTTGCTGACCGACCAGGTAGTCGTCCCACGCGAGGGCACCGGGAACGTCGGGGAGGCGGTCCTCGGCGAGCTGCGCGTGTGCGCGGCCCCATTCCTTGACCGGCCAGGGCTCGCGCACAGTGCGCCGATGGATACCGGAGACCCCTGTGCCGCGCAGTTCCGCCAGCACCAACGCTTCGTCCCGGATGAACCGCGACTGATCGGCAATCGCCCGCATGCTCCACGTTCCGGGCGATTGCACGAACCACAACGTGGCGGTGTCGTCGGTGATGGTGACGTTGCCCAGCACCGCCCGCAGCCGCCACTTGGACTGCTTCCGCAACCGCGCCCTGCTCCCGCGCTCAGCGCCCGCACTGGTCGAGTGCCCCTGCGGGGCTGGCCGGGACTTCTTCCCTCCCCGCTTGCTGCCCTTGCGGTGGGTGGATTCTGCGGGTGCGCCCTCGTCATGGTCAGGGTTGGTGACCGAGGAGGGGTCGGTGAGCAGTGCATCACCCAAGCTCGCGTGTGGTGCGGCGGTGTGTGGGTCGGCGGTCTGCAGCCCGGCCTGGCGCGCCGCGCGCAGCCACGACTCGGGCAGCACCGGCGGCAGTGCCCCGGGGGGTGGGACGAGGTCGGCCGGGTCGAACCGGTTACCGGGATAGCTCATGACCTACCTGCTCGTAGTCGAAGAAGTCGTGTGATCAGCGGCGGCGGGCGAGGCGAACGCGCGCGATCTGGTCGGGGATCGACACCGTCTGCGGCGTATTCCGGATTTTCCTGTTGCGGCCGGCCGCAGGGCGTGGGGAGGTGAGGTCGTTGATCGCGGACCGGGCCAGCGACCGGATGGTGCGTTCGTGGCCGAGCCCGTCGACGATCCGTCTCGTCCCGAGATAGCTCAACCCCAGCACCACGGTGACGGACCAGCCGCTCCACGGCACCGACAGCACCCCCATGACCAGGATGAGCGAGAGCGCCAGCAACACCGCACCGATACCTACTGCCTGCCATCTGACTGGTCTCGGAAACGCCCGTCCCGGAGGGCCTAGCCAGTGCTGATCCACCCGGTACAGGTCGTCGTCGGTCTCGATCACCGCAAGCCCCTCACCGGCGCTCGCTGATGGCACGACCGATTGCGAACACGATGGCGGCGGCGATGACCACGCCGAAGATGATCGTCATGGCAGACATGGGATGAGGTCCTCTCGAAAAGGGTGAGTCCGAATGGGCTGTGTCCGCTACCGGTCACACACCGGGGACGATCAGCCGGATGATTCCGGTGCCGACGCCCATCGCCGCGTCGGGGTTCGCCGACAACCCGAACCACCCCAACCCGATCACGGACAGGCTGGCGATGGTGATGACGGCAGACCAGGACGAGCGAATCGCCTTCACCAGAAGCACAATCGCTCCGACGCCGAGGATCGGAGGGACCACCTGCTCGCGGAGGAAATCTCCCACCCCGCCGGTGTCGATCCCCTCCTGTGCCAGGAACGTCAGCTGCGACGCAACCTCGAAAGTCTCATGAAGCATGCTCTCTCCCAAAAGATTCGCGGGCAACACCGAACGGTGACGCCAGAACCTTGACACAGGGCCGCTTCGGCACACGAAGACCCCCGCACGCGCTCGGGCGTGTCGCTGCGGGGTCCACTGAGGGTGGGGACCGGCGCTGCGGGGATGGATGCTGCCCTCCGGGCACGCTCTCTTCGGACAGCCCTCGCGAAGAACGTGATTGGCCCCATGCGGGGCACGTGTCGACGATTGGGGGATCGGTGATGCCTGCGCCCCCACTCCCTTCGGGAGGCGCCTCCCCCCTACGGGGGGAGGCGAAGTTGAAAATAGCGCCCCGGACCGGTTTCGGCGAGTAGTGGGTTAAACACCACTTGGCAGAGCGGTTTTGGCGATCTCGGCGGGGTTCGACTCACGTCGGCCTGGGGCGCACTCGCAGGGCGGCGGCGGGGCGACACGCCCGAGCGCGTGCGGGGGTCCTTGGTGAATCCTCCGGCGAGCGGATTCACTGTGTGCGCATCAGCACCACGCAGATGTCCGACCGAGAAGGGGTTTCCGCGATGCCGTCGAATGACCCTGTGGGCGAGTTCTTCCGGGATGTTTTCGGTCCTTCCGGTACCTCGTCGGCCGCCGGCGGACGCCGGCGGCCCGAGCAGTCGGGAGAGGGAGACGCAGCGCGGTTCACCCCGTGGGTGCTCGTCGTCCTGGCCGTCACCATCGCCGTGTGGTGGGCGCCGACCCTGTTGGCGTCCGCTCAGGTCACGGAGCTGTGGCCGCGCTCGCTGCTCTGGGCGCAGTGGATCATTGACTTTCGGCCCAGGCTCGTCGTCGCCGTGGCACTTGTCGGTTTCCTGGACTTGAGCCGGTTCCTGCGGCACCGGCAGCGGCGAATCCTGTCCGCGGTGGTGCGGCAGACCACCGGTCACAGCCCCGTGCGGATCAGGCTCAGTGTGCGTACCGGGTGGCACAGCACCGCGTGGGCGGCAATCCGCCTGCCGCACGGAGCGGTCGTCGATGCGAACCGGCAGGAGCGTCTGAATTCGGCAGTCAATGCGTTGATCGTCGGATCGCCGCTGTGGCACCGCGTGCGCGCCGCGCTACCTGCCTTCGCTGCCACCCGCCCCCGGCGATTTCTGCCGCGGAAGACGTCGGTACAGATCCACAGCGGCCCGGCGGGCGAACCGGGTCCCGACAGCCTTGCACCCTCGACGCCGAAGGCGGAGCGATGAGCCGATTCCTCGGACCCACAGTCACCGAGTGGAAGTACGTCACCGACTTCCGGGCCGACAAGAGCACCATCACGATCACCCGCCAACCGGTGCTGCCGGACACCCGCAGCGCACGGCACCGCATGCTCGCCGAGCTGTTCTCCGACGGCAAGGCCCTGCAGGACGTGACGGTGTCGGTCGACTCCTACGCCTACGACGGAACCGAAGCCTCCTACCGCATCCACTACAAACCCACGCTGGCCACCGGCATGGATGCCAACCGGGAAAAGCTCTCCGAGGCTCTGCTCGCCGCCCTGGGCACCCACGAATCGGGTCAGCTGTGGCGTGTGGACTGGGCACCGGAGCGGCCGATCATCACCCTTTCGCTCCGAAAGCCGCTCGCGACAATGGTGATGCATTCGCTGAAAATCCCGGCCGCCGACCTTCCTGTTCCACAACTCGACGAGCGTGGAATCGCGCGACGCCAGCAGATGTCCTGGCCGGGAAGCGACCCCAGCGTGCCCGGGCAACGCCTGCATGTCCCGTACGCGTCCTGCGAAACCGTTGCCGGTGTCGTCGACGCCTACTGGAACATCTCCGACGATTCGTCGGCACCTCACATGCTGGTTGTCGGACCGACCGGCGGCGGCAAGACGGTCCTGCTGACCACCGTGATCACCGAACTCACACTCCGCGGAGTCCCGGTGATCGGTGTCGACCCCAAACGCATCGAGCTGCACCAATTCCTCGGCTACCCCGGTGTTCCGGCGATCGTGTTTGAACCCTTGCGGGCCGCAGAGTTCATCTACGCGCTGTGGCGCGAGATGCACGCGAGGACCAAGTACATGCAGATCCAGCGTCTGAAGGCACGCAACATGCCGCTACTGGTGGCGGTGCTCGACGAGTTCTTCATCCTATCCGCGGCCTGGACGCAGCTGGCCAAGTCCGGCACCGACGAGGAGAAGGAAGTCATCAAGCGCTGCAACCCACTCGGGCGAATCGGCGAACTCGTCGCCCTGGCCCGCTCGGCCGGTATCCGCCTCGCCGTGGGAGTCCAGCGCCCCGATGCGCACCTGTTCGGGCGGGATTCCGGCAGTGTCCGCGACAACTTCCAGACCCGAGCAGCGCTCGCACGGTTGAGCAGTGACGGCGCCTACATGATGTGGGGTGAGACCACCGTCGGCCGCGACATCGACGCCGAGATCCGCGGCCGCGCCACGGTCAGTGACCCCTCCGGCGACCCTGCCCTCGCACAGGTGTGGTTCACCCCCACCATCGACGATCACCCCGCCGCCCGCAGCGACCTGTCCGCCGAGGAAGCACACGCAGTCGACAGCCTGCGCCCGACAAGGGATACCCCGGTGTACTGCTTCTCGGCCGAGCTGGCGCAGTTCATCGCCGACGAACAGCACCTGATCACCGCGATGGCCGATGACGTCCGCGAGCCCGTCGCAGTCTCCGGGTCGTCGGTGACATCCCTGATCGACCACATCGCTGATGCGATCCCGGCTGGTGCCCTCGAGGAAGGCATGAACATCGTCCTCGGCCTCGACGACGAACCGGACCGCACTGGCACCGTCCTGACCGTCGAGACCATCCGGGGGATCGCCCGCGACAGCGACGGCACGGTCACTGAGGAGGGACTGGTGCGGGTGGAGGTGTCGGTGGAATCCACCGGCCGCCGGCCCGAGGTTCTGATCCTCGAATACAGCGGACTCGACACCGTCTTCCTCGCCGCGGTCGACCGCGCTGCCGCCGCCTGACCCCTGATGTCCCGGCTCAATCCGCTCCCACCCCCGAAAACACGAGAGAGAGGCCACCGATGGCAGTCCGGCAGATCGAACGAGCAGTCATCCTCGAACCCGAGGACATCGAGGCCATGCACCGCCCATTCGTGAACAAGGGCAACTCTGACCCCGTCGTTCGCGCGTTCCGAGAAGCGTTGCGGGCCTCCACACCCGGATGGCTGGCCGCCCTGGACACCGAAAGCAAGACCGTCTCCCGCAGCCGTCTCGACGAGCTCCTCACCGCGATCGGGCATCGTCGCGGCCTGGTTGGCGCGCTCCCCGACGGCGAGGTCAAGACCGAGGCACTCGATCAGCTCACCAGCCTCGATGAGCTGATCACCGAAATGCTCGCCCAGCTCGACGGCACTACCTCGGGCGCCGGGAGTCTGTGATGGCCGCTCCGCAGATGACCGTCGCGATCGACGACGGAGGACGCCACGCCACGGCGTATGTGCCGTCACGGGCCGCGACGCTCGACCTGCGAGGCGACACCGAGCAAGACCTGATGACCGCGGTGTTCGCCCAGGCCCACGCCGAAGCGCGAAGCAGCGGTCAGACGATCACCGTCGCGGTCAGCGGCGGCGCCGACACCGCGCCGATGCGGCTCGAGGTCGACCCCGATCAGACCATCCGCCCCGCCCAGGAGCAGGCGCCGGAGCAGGAACCCGGGGCGCCCATTCGGGAACGGTCCCAGCGCCGCCCGGCGAGCGGCACTCCCGTCGTACGGATCCAAACCGAGGGCAGTGAGCCGACGGTTCCCGTGCGGCTGCCGGCGACCGATCCGCCACCCGCACGGGCAACCGTATCCGCCGAGCACGCAGACGGACACGACCGCACACCCCCCGCCCGACCGCGGCGGCCGGTAGCGGGGCTGGCCGCCCCCGAGATACCTCCCGGGACCGGTGAGCCTGCCCGCCTGGGAGTGCGCGGTCGACTCAACGCCATGCTCGGGTTGAGACTCGCCCCGAAAGCACAGTCGCCGGAGATGCGGCTGCGGGCCGCCGAGTCGGTGATCACCCGGACGCTGCCCGAATTCTCGGTGATCACCGTCGCCAACCCAAAAGGCGGGGTCGGCAAGACACCACTTGCCGTGGCTATCACCCAGACCTTGGCCGACCTGCGCGGCGGCAGTACCGTGGTGTGCGCGGATCTCGGCGAAGTCGGCGGCAGTCTCGCCAAACGGGTCGCCGTCCGTCCGTCGCCAGGCAACGATGTCCCCGCGTTGTTGGCCGCCCATCCCGACCCTGATGTCGCCATCCGACCCTCGGTGCTCTCGCGGCACCTGACCCGTCAACCGTCGGGTGACGACATCATCGCGGGACGCCGCGGCGACGCGACGTCCGTTCTGAAGGAAGACCATGCGGCGCATTTGGCCGCGATGGTGGCCCAGCACCGCGACATCCTCGTCGCCGACACCGGCAACAACCCCCTCTCGGGAAGCTGGCAGTGGGCAGTGAGGACAGCGGACGTCGTCGTCGTCCCTGTTCCCTTGCGCTGGGATGCCGCCGAGGCCGCAGAAGAAATGATCACGGAATTGGCGTCGACCGCCACAGATGTTCTCCAGCGCACGATCGTTGTCATCACCGCCGGCCCCGGGGATGCCCCGATGGTCGAACAGGACACCGTCGAAGCCCTCCGGGACCTGGGAGTCCCGCTCGTGGCGCGTATGCCGTTCGAGCCGCTGTTCGCCTCCGGGGAACGCCTTGCACTGCCGCGGCTGGAACCTCAGACCCGAGCAGCGCTGACCCGACTGGCCGAAGAAGTCGTCAAGACGATCACCGGCCCCTGACTCGGCCATCCATCACCGACCGGCCGTACAGATCTCACGCCGCCCCACGTGGGCACATCCACCTTCGATTCGCATCTGGCCACTCCACGAAAGGCACGAAATGAGCAACGCCACCGGCGGCAACCGCGCCGCCCGCCGCGCCCGAGGCTGGCACCGCCGACAGGGCACCACTCAGGCCGCCACCGCGCTGGCAGTCATCACCGCTGCCCTGGCCTCCGGCATCGCCCTGTCCCCGTCCGCGTTCGCCGACCCGATCCAGGGTGGTGTCACCGGTGACAGCACCCAGGAAGGTGTCACCGGCGGGGACACCCCCAGCACAATCACTGCCCCCACACCAGCACCCGAGCACGCCCATGTGCCAGAGACCCCGGCGGAACCGGTGTACTGGGTCACCCCGCCCGCCGAGTACCAGAACATCGAGTACCAGCCGCTCCCGAACTACGACTACGACACCAATGCGTATGTCGAGCCGGAGGACTACTACGTCGCACCGGTGGCTTTCGACCAGCTGCACCTGCCGACCCCGGTGGAGCCGACGAAACCGTTCATCGCACCACGGGACACCCTTCGGCTGGGTGAGCTGCACATCAAGCAGCCGAACTGGGTGTCCGACGTGGACCGGGACCGCACCAACAACACGATGGCGGTCGTCCAGGCGGGGGTCTCGACGGGTTGGCGGTCGATCGGTGTGGAAACGTCTCGGGCCGACCGGATCGCCGCCGCACAGGTCGGTGCCGGTGCCGCCGGGGCAGCGCTCGGCGCAACCGCCGCGGGCGGGGCGGCAGCCACCGCGGGCGCACTGGTCGGTGGCACCATCGGCGGCCTCGCCGGAATGACCGCAGGAAACGTCTTCCTTCCCGGACTCGGATGGGTGCCTGCCGGGATCGTCGGAACCGCGGCGGGTGCCGGCCTCGGTGCTGCGGTGGGTATCCCCGTCGCTGCGGCCGGGGCGGTCGTCGGCGGTGCGGTCGCCGTCGCGGCGGTGACCCCGATCGCTGCCGGCGACAAGGGCGAACCGAAGGAGATCGAGGTACCGGACATCGACTCCGAGGCCGTGACCGCACAGACCGAGACCGTGCTCACCGACTGGGAGAACTCCGGCCCGGTGGGGCAGGCGGCCGCCGACGTCGTACAGGACACAGCCGCGGCTGCGCCCGCGATCGACCAGCAGGCCCGCGATTTCGTCGCTGCCCAGCCCGGCGGCGAGCAGATCATCGAGCAGGTCGAGGGAACCCTGAACTCGTTCTTCACCGACACCACGCCCGGCCTGGCCGGAAACCTGTTGTCGGGCGCCATCGGCGACGCCATTCCGACCGCGAACTGAAACCACGAAGGCGGGTGCACACAATGAAGAAGCCGACCCTCGGCCGATCGACGCCGCGGCATCCCGCCGTGATCGACCTTCTCGGCACCACACCCACCGCCGAGCACCCGCCGGGCGCCCGCACCATGGCGCTCGGCGGCCCCGCCACACCACCGCCCCCGCCTCGGTCGCCTCTACCGTCCCCCCGCGGCCGCCGCGGGGGGACGGTAGCCGCCGTCGCGGCGGTCGCCGTCGCCGTGGCCGGCGGGGTGGGCATCAGCCACATGCGCAGCGGAGAAAGTGAATCCGCGTCTACCGCGGCCACAACCACCGCCACCGCAGCGGCTGACGAGAATGGGCTGCCCATCCTCAACCTGGCCGAACCCGAGGCGGCCGCGTCGGACGGGGACTGCCGAGCCGACCGCGGTGACCAGAAGAGCGGCGCAGGCGTGGTCGCAGCGTTCAACCACGCGTACTACAGCCTGCGCAACGGCGAAGCTGCCCGCGGCCTCGCCACCGCCACCTCATCGGTGCTGCCAGGTCCCGAGCTGCAGAAGGTCATCGACGCGGTCCCGATCGGCACCAATTACTGCCTCCGCACCATCGAACTGTCAGACGGGGTCTACCTGGTCGATCTGTCCGTGATGCAGCCCGCCCAGCCGGTCAAACGCGGCACCCAGACCGTCACCACCCAGAAGGTCGACGGCAAATGGTACGTCGACGTCTTCAACTAAAGCACCGCGCCCGAAAGGACTTCCGCGAATGATGCCCCTGTCCTGCACACGGCCGCGATCTACGGCCACCATCGCAGCACTGGCCGGAGTCGCTCTCGCCGCACTGACCTTCTGCGACGACGACTGTCGCGCGGCCGCGGCGGTCACCGCCTCGATCAGCGGATCAGTCGTCACCGACGAAAGCATCGACCTGGGCAGCATCGTCATCGGATGGGGCGAGACCCAACCAGTCGTGATCTGAACGACCGGCTCTACCTCCGCTGGCTCGCGCACCGCCCGATCGGATCTCGGCGAGTCGGCAGTGCACACATTCCATCAACGTCGGGTGGAGCGGCAGCACAGCTGATCTACGAGCACCCAACACCGCATGCGGGGAGTACGTCCGCGGCCCACCGCCGACACGCCCGACCGCGTGCGGGGGTCGTCGCTGAGAGAAGGACTGCTACCCGAGACTGAAACCGGAAGAGCACTGGCTGCAGCGCGATAGGAGTCCGGACGATGGCACGGTCGGCGAGAGGTCGGCTCGCGGCGGTCACCACCGTCACCGCCGTGCTGTGCGGGACCACGCTCATCTGCGCGCCCGGCATCGCGCACGCGGACCCGGTCGGCTGTGCGTCGACGTTCAACCTTCTCATCCCCGGCACCTGGGAGACCAACGAGAACGCCGACCCGAACAGGCCGGTGGGCATGCTGGCCCCCGTCGCGGAGGCGATCACAGCGAAGAACGGTGCCCGTGCGCAGATATACACGCTGCCGTACATGGCGCGCGCGTTCGACAACGGCCACACCTACGCCGAC
>NZ_JARJBD010000090.1:0-42099 GCF_029269925.1 Rhodococcus sp. T2V | reverse complement strand
GGCGTGATGCCCGGTTGACGAAGATTTTCGAGGGCACCAGCGAGATCCAGATGCGCATCATCGCCGACGAACTACTGGGCGCCGCAAGGTAATCGTGGTGCGGGATCTGGTTCCCTCGTGCTGTACCTGCGTCGACTGAGCGAACGCCGTGCCCACCAGCCGATTCGGGCATCCCCATGCTCCAGCGATGACGGCCGGGACCGCCGAATACGGTGACGGTCCCGGCCACGCCGACTGCTACTTGCCGCGCAGACCGATCGAGTTGCCGTCGGCGTCGGCAAGCACGCACACTCGCGCCTCCGGGGCGACCTGGCGCGGGGCGCTCCGCTCGGTCGCACCCGCCGCGAGCAGGGTCGCACGGGCCGCATCGAGATCCTCGACATCGGCGAAGGCCACCGGTCCCCCGCCTTCTTCGCCTGGATTGAGGGCGACCTCGAAGCCGTCGACGTTGTATCCGACGTAGTAGGGCTGGTCGGTGTGCGGTTCGCCGAGCAGCGCGGTGTAGACCGCCTTCGCGGCGTCCAGGTCGGACACCGGAATCACCAGGCTGCGGATCGTGGCACTCATACTCGTCTCCTCAGGGTCCGGCGGCCGCGTCGGCGACCGCTCGGTGTCCACGCTAAGGGCAGTCCTGGGACCGGCGCTTCTTTATTCCTGATCGGTCTGCTACCTGTTCGTCCGGCTCAGTTGAACCGCGAGCCGACCAGGGAAGCGATCTCGTTCGCGTGATCATCGATATAGAAATGGCCGCCGGAGAATTCGCAGGTGTCGAAGGTCCCGGTCGTGAATTCGCTCCAGAGCCGGATGTCGGTGTCGGTCACCGACGGGTCGGCGTCGCCGCGAAGGGCAACGATCGGACATGACACGTCCGGCCCGGACTGGTACCTGTAGGTCTCCACGGCCTTGTAGTCGTTACGGACGCTGGGCAGCACCAGCTCTGCAAGGTCGGGGTTCTCGACCAGTATCTGCACCACATTCGAGTCCGCACCCCCGAGCCGGCGCATGTCGTCGAGCAAGGCCTGATCGCTTGCCAAGTGCAACGCCGTCGGCTGGACGACACTCGGTGCTGTTCGACCAGAGACGAACAATGCTGCGAGCGCCTGACCTCGCTGCTCGAAACGCCGCGCCGCCTCGAACGCAATCGTGGCACCCATGCTGTGACCGAATACTCCAAGGCGCCTGCCCGCGGGCGGAGTCGACTCGCGCACAACTTGCTCCGCGATAGCGCCGACGTCGGACATCATCTCCTCGCTGAGGCGATCCTGCCGACCCGGATACTGCACCGCCAGCAACTCGATCCGCGGGAACAGTGCTTCGGCCAACTTCCGATAGGCGCTCGCTGTACCACCACCATGCGGAAAGCACAGCAGCACCCCGGATGCCATCGGGGATTCCTGGAAACACCTGATCCACATCTTCACTCACCACTCCCCGTTGTCGAGATCACGGTGGACGGCGTTCACGGTAGCGCGTCGCCTCGTGCGCTATCGGCGAGACGTCGCCGGGCAGCCGATGTCGCCGGCTCCTCAGGCGACGGGCTGGAACAGTTCGATCAGGTTGCCTGCCGGGTCGGCGATCAGGATCTGACGCCCGCCCGGACCGGTGACCACATCGCCGCGAAACGCGACACCGGCACCACGCAGGCGGGCGCTTTCGGCGTCGAGGTCGCCGACGATGAGGTGAATGCGGTTTCTCCCCGGACCGGCATTGTCGGCCGGGGTTGCGCGAGCCCCCGAACTGGCCGGCCCCGACAGCAGGAGCCTCAGCGAGCCGCGGATCACGTCGGCGAAGGCCGGGGCAGGATTCGTGTGCAGGGTGAAGCCGAGGTGGCGGGTGTAGAAGTCGATGGCTGCGGGCACATCGTCCACCAGGTAGCGGACGCTGACGTAGTCGTCGTTTGAGGTCATCATCGCAAGCTCCTTTTCACGTTTCGGCGGTGAGGTTCGGCACCAGGTACCGGATGCGGGTGTCGATGTCGGCTGCGGTCGCCAGGAAGGCCGGGTAGGTGTCCTCGTCGGTGCCGCCTGCTTCCGACGGGTCGGGGATGCTCCAGTGGATCCAGCGCGTGCCCTCACCGAACTCCGGACAGACTTCACGGGCCTTGTCGCACAGGGTGATTACCGCGTCGAAGCGGCGGTCTGCGAGTGCGTCGAGGTGGCGGGGATCCTGGCCGGAGATGTCGATCCCGAACTCTTCTCGCAGCACCCGCACCGCATTCGGGTGCATTATCGGCCCAGGGCGGGTGCCGGCACTGAGTGCCTCGACCCGGCCGTCGGTGCGCTGCCGCAGCAGAGCTTCCGCGATCACGGAACGAGCACTGTTACCGGTACACACGAACAGCACCGACGCAGGTGCCTGCGAATCGAACTGCGGGGCAGTGGGAATCAACCCGAGCGCCGGGTGCAGCGCGGCGCCCGCGCCGGTCAGCATCTCGGCACAGGAGTCCAGATCCAGGTGGTAGTAGCTGTCGCGGCCGTCGAAGCTGCTGCGGGTAGCCCTCACCAGCCCGCCGTCGCGCAGCAGGCGCAGGTGGTAGGAGATGAGGTTCTGCGACTCACCCAGCAGAGTCACCATCTCCCGGACCCGGTAATCGCCGCCGGACAGCGCTGCCAGCAGCTGCCACCGCAACGGATGAGCGGCCAGCTTCACGAACGCCGGGACGGGTTGACGCACCAACACCACAACACCAGACTACCACCGGATACATCAAATGAGTTTGATGTATCCGGTGGATTCCTCAGGCTTCGGAAATTTCGAGACCGAATGTCTCGCGAGTGATGCGGTCGGGCTCCGGCCCGCCACGCACACCGGTGTCGAGAGCGTCGATCGCGGCGAGTTGGTCCTCGGTGAGATCGAAGTCGAAGACGTCGAAGTTCTCGGTGATACGCGACGGGGTGACCGACTTCGGAATCACCTGGCGGCCCTGCTGCAGGTGCCACCGCAGCATCGTCTGGGCCGGCGACTTGCCGTGCGCCGCTGCGATGCTCTTGATGGTGGGGTCGTCGAGAGTGGAGCCGTGGGAACCGTCGCGGTAGAAGGTGATACCACCGATCGGCGACCATGCCTGGGACACGATGCCGTGTTCGGCGTTGGCGGTGAGCACGTCGGATTGCCGGAAGTACGGGTGCACCTCGATTTGGTTGATCGCCGGCACCACCGATGTTTCGTCACGCAGTCGCGCGAGGTGGTCGGGCATGAAGTTGCTGACACCGATGGCACGGACGCGGCCGTCCGCGAGCAGCGTCTCGAGTGCCTTGTAGGCCTCGATGGTGAGCGTGAACTCGCCGGGCAGCGCCTGGTGCAGTATCAGCAGGTCGATTTGGCCGACTCCGAGTTTGCGGGCGCTCTTGTCGAAGGCGTGCAGAGTCGCGTCGTAGCCGTAATCGGTAATCCAGATCTTGGTCTCGATGAAGACGTCCGCGCGATCGACACCCGACCGGCGTATCGCTTCGCCGACCTCGCGTTCGTTCTGATAGGCAGCAGCGGTGTCGATGTGCCGGTATCCGGTTTGCAGCGCCGCCTCGACCGCGGCAATCGTGGCATCGGGCGGCGTCTGGAACACACCGAAACCCAGTGCCGGCATGGTTGTTTCATTGTTCAGTGTCAGTAGTGGGATGGTCATGCTTCAACCTTGGGGTCGGTCACCGGATGCTGAGTGTGTTTGTCGGACGAGGTGCCCGGGCCGGCAGCGCGGTGTCGTGCGGCGGGCACGATCACCGTGAGCACGACGGCCAGCGCGAGCACGAGCAGAATGGCGCTGCCGGTGAGGGCGGCGCCGACGTGGTCGGTCACCGCTGCCGGCCGGTCGAGGGCGCCGCCTACGTTGGCCGAGATTGCGACGAGGATGCCCAGACCGAGTGCCATCCCGAGTTGGTGGGCCGTGTTGACCAGTCCGGAGGCCGCGCCGGCGTCCGCCGAGTCCACACCGGCGACTCCTGCGTTCGTCAGCGGCCCGAACGCCAGGCCCTGCCCGGCGCCCACCAGGATCATCGGCAGCGCAACGTCTGCGAGATATGCATCGAGTGCGCCGATGCGGCTCAGCCATGCCATGCCGGCCAGCGTCAGCGCCGTCCCGGTAGCGAGCAGAATCCCGTTCGACAGCCGGGCGCTCAGCCGGGGCACCGCGAGTGCGACGGCGAAGTTGACGAGGGTCATCGGCAGAAACCCGAGGCCGGCTTGCAGTGGGGAGAAGCCGAACCCGTCCTGGAGCAATTGGGTGGTGAAGTAGAAGAAACCGATCATCGCCCCGAGGTAGAGCAGCCGAGCGGTGTAGGCGCCGCTGCGTTCGCGACTGCGGAACAACCGCAGGGGCAGGATCGGCTGCCGCACCCGCCCCTCGTGGACGATCAGCGCGACCAGCAGGACCACCCCGACCACCAGAGCAGTCTGCACCCGGGCCGATCCCCATCCGGCGTCGGCGGATTCGATGATCCCGAAGATGACGGCGCCCATGCCCAGTGTGGCGGCGAGCGCACCGATCACATCGAACTGCCCGGTTTGCCGTGGTGTTTCCACGAGCACCGTGCCGGACCACGCTATCAACGCGACCGCGATCGGGACGTTGACCAGGAACGCCGCTCGCCAGGAGATCCACTCGGTGAGCGCACCCCCGACGAGGAGACCGAGGCTGGCACCGATACCGGCCGTTGCGGCGTACCAGGCGATCGCTCGATTGCGGGCCTCGCCGTCGAAATAGGTCGTAATCAACGCCAACGAGATCGGTGCGACGATCGCCGCACCGATTCCCTGCACCGCGCGGGAGGCGATCATCCACCATCCCGCCGGCGCCAGCCCGACGAGCAAGGAAGCGGCACCGAAGAGCGCGAGCCCGATCCTGAACAGTCGGCGCCGCCCGACGATGTCCCCCGCGCGGGCGGCCAACAGCAGCAAGCCGCCGAAGCCCAAGGTGTAACCGTCCTGCACCCACGACAACGCCGCCGGCGACAGGTCGAGTCCGGATCGGATGCTCGGCAACCCGGTGAAGATCACCGAATTATCCAGCAACACCATGAAATAGCTGGCCAGGATGATTCCCAGAATCGCGGACGGCGCAGCGGGAGCCCGACCGGAAACCCGGGCCGTCACGGCCGGACCGCGACCTTGAGCGCCTCGCGGGCGTCCATCGCGGCGTAACCCAGCGGTGTCTGATCCAGGCCGACGGTCCGGTCGAACACCCTCCCCGGCTGCACTGTGCCGTCCAGGACTGCCGGAAGTAGGTGCTCGATATACGCGCGGACCGGCGCCGGACCACCGGTCAGCGTGACATTCGGTCCGAACAGACTCCCGAACCCGACCGGTGCGTCCTCATACTGAGGCACCCCCACCCGACTGATCACTCCGCCCGCGCGGACGACGCCCACCGCCTGGTCGTAGGCGGGCCGGTGACCGACCGCCTCGAGGACGATCGCGCTGCCCAGTCCGCCGGTCAGCTCGCGAACCCTCGCGATCCCCTCCTCGCCGCGCTCGGCGACCACATCGGTTGCACCGAACTCGCGACCGAGGTCGGTCCGCACCTGGTGCCGACCCATCAACACGATCTGCTCGGCGCCGAGTTGGCGAGCCGACAGCACCGCCAGCAATCCCACCGCCCCGTCACCGATCACGGTCACGACACTGCCCTCGCCGACGCCTCCGCGGACCGCAGCATGCCAGCCGGTGCCGTACACATCCGACAACGTCAACAAGGAGTCGAGCAGCGCATCGTCGTCGTCCTCGCCGACCGGCGCCGTGACCAGCGTGCCGTCGGCCAGCGGCACGCGGACTGCTTCGGCCTGACCACCCGCCGTACCCAGCGCGGCGTCGTTCCAGAACCCGCCGCGCACGCACGAGGTCTGCAGACCCTGGGCACAGAACACACAGGTGCCACACGACACCGCGAACGGCGCGATGACGAAGTCACCGACCCGCACCGTCCTCACGTCCGCACCGACCGCTTCGACGACACCGATGAACTCGTGCCCCATCGACGTGCCCGCAGGGTCGACAGCCATGGAGTGGTAGGGATGCAGGTCACTGCCACAGACGCAGGCCCGCACGATCCGTACGAGAGCGTCGGTGGACGATTGGATGGTGTGATCAGGGACATCGATGACGCGGACATCGCCCGCTCCGAACATGTACGTCGCTTTCATGCCTTCCAGTCGACCTCTATTCCGGTCGTCCGGGGAGTCACGGACGTTCCGGGTACTGCCAGTACCTCCCACACCCAGCGGTTACTCCCTACCGTGGACTCATGAGCTCGATCGACCTGCGCACCGAAATCCGCGAATTCCTCAGCACGCGGCGCGCACGCATCACCCCCGAGCAGAGCGGACTCCCCGTCTACGGAGGTAACCGCCGAGTCAAAGGCCTGCGCCGCGAAGAGGTGGCCATGCTCGCCGGTGTCTCAGTCGACTACTACGTCCGCATGGAACGCGGCAACCTTTCCGGTGCTTCCGACAGCGTTCTGGATTCCCTCGCCGGCGCCCTGCAACTCGACGACGCCGAACGCGACCACCTCCTCGCGCTCGCCCGCCAATCGCGAGCAAGCAGCACCCGTCGCCCCCGCACCCAGCCGATGACGGTTCGCCCGGCGATCCAGCAAATACTCGACGCCACCACCGACGCACCGGCGTGGATCCGCAACGGCCGCCACGACATCCTCGCGATGAACGACCTCGCCCGGGCCCTGTACTCCCCCGTGCTCGCAGACCCTCGCCGTCCGGCCAACACCACCCGATTCGTCTACCTCCATCCCCGGGAAGCCGAAGAGTTCTTCGTCGACTACGACACGATCGCCAAGGACGCCGCCGCCATGCTCCGACTCGAAGCGGGACGCAACCCCCACGACAAAGCGCTCATCGCTCTGGTCGGGGAACTGTCCACCCAGAGCGAACTGTTCCGGCAACGCTGGGCATCACAAGACGTGCGCTTCCACCGCAGCGGTCGAAAACGACTGCGCCACCCTGCCGTCGGTCAACTCGACCTCGACTTCGAAGCACTCGAGCTGCCCTCCGAACCTGGCCTCCAACTCAACATCTACACCGCCGCCGCCGGCACACCCACCGCCGACGCCCTCAAGCTCCTCGCGTCCTGGGCCGCCAGCCAGGACGTACTCGACACCGAGCAAGACACTTCACACCGTCCCCGGTGACCCCGAAACACCGGGTGACCACCGCCGACATCGACACACGCGCATCGCAGACCCCCACCCCAGGTCTCTACCGACCCGGGACGCGAGGTGGGCCGGCCCGCAGACGGTCCCGCATCTGCCCGGCGCGCCCACCGAACGGGTACAGACTCTCCAGCCACCACGTCGCACCTGCCCCCACCCACTCCGATACCGCGGCAACATCATCGGGACCGGACGTCGAGCCGCTGGCTACGTATGCGAAATCGTTCTCCCGCCCGATCGCGACCCGGATCGCACGGAGATCATCGGTGGTGATCAGCCCCGTTTCGTCGTCGGCCTTGCGGGGAACGACGCCGTCGAAGCGAGCCGCCCGATCGAACGGGGCCCGGTTCGGCCAGTGACCTCCGACCCAGATCGGGATCGCGCCGTTCACCGGCGTCGGGAGCATCGGCGGACATTGCACGTGGTAATACCTGCCGTCGAAGTCGACCGGCCGTCCAGTGAACAATGCCGTCAGGACGGCCAACGACTCGTCGAGGACCTCACCGCGGGCAGTCAGTCGCTCCCCGAAGACTGCGAAGTCGTAGTCGGCGCCCAAACCAACCCCCAGGAGCGCGCGTCCACCCGAGAGGTGGTCGACGGTGAGGACCTGACGAGCCACGATCTGCGGGCGACGACGCGCGAGCGGCGTCACCACCGTCCCCAGCAACACGTGCGAGGTCGCGGTCGCCGCGGCGGCCAGGCACGTCCACGCGTCAGCGATGGGTGGCGTGCCACCCCAGGCAGGGTTCCACGTCACGTGATCCCACAGGAAGAAGCCGTCCCAGCCCGCCTCATCGGCCTCGGCGGCCATCTCGACAACCGTCAACGGGTCTGACCACTCCATGAACGGTGGCAGCGTCACTCCATAACGCATGAGGTCAACCTACCGAGACGATGCTCCAATCGCACGGGCCGCCGAGCGTGCAGCTCTCGGACGCAGGAACTTCGTCGTGAACTTCTGATCAATACCGAGATTCTGTGCGCCCCCGTGGCTACGCTTCGCATACTTCTTCATCTCTGATTTGAAGCACTCTGAATGGGGTCGGCATGACGGACATCAGCACATCTCGCGTTGGGTACAAGAGATTCACTCGCGCTGTCGCGGTCGCGGGCATCGCAGCGCTCGCCATGGTCATGGGTAATGGCACGGCGTCGGCCGGCGTGGACAATTCCAGCTCGGTCGTCGACGCCGCCGGTAACCGGATCGAGGTCTTGCAGGGCGACACCTCGTACCAGGTGGTACCGCCACTCGACGGCGTACCCACCAGCGTGGAGTTCTTCCACAACGGCTATGCCGGGGTCAACATCACCGGACCGGACGCGGCGTCCTTCAAGGGCACACAACTCACCGTCGGTTACCAGATCGGTTACCCGATCGCGTTGGCAGGCGCAACGATCGTTCTGAACACACCCGGTCTCGGGTTTGCTATCGGCTCGAGCAACGGCATCGATCTCGGGCTCGTCCCGGACCTCACTCTGGGGCTGAACGCGGGCACCAGCGCAACACTCGCCGGCGACATCATTCCGTCGCAGGAACTCGACATCGATCTCGAGCCGGGCGGAATCACCACCGTCCCGATCCTGGAGGGCCAGGAGTTCGACGGACCGGCGGCCTCGGTGAGGATGCAGGGAGTGCATGGCTCCATCTCCGGCGCTCTCGGTGCGGTCACGATCCGTCCGTACGCCATGGCAGTCACCGCGGACGGTGACACGGTCATGACTTACGGTGTGCCGCAGAAGCTCAACTGAGTCCACCGGCACGAACGACGATGTGCAGGCCGACGCGACCCAGTCGCGTCGGCCTGTCCTTGCGCGGACCGTCCGCACAGTGCATGACTGAGACATGTTTGGAAAGCACAGAATTCGTCGCTGTTCGGCCGCTGCATGCGAGTAACATTCACTGTGTGCTGCAAGTTCGATGCAACCGATCCAGCGGCATGTCGGCCCCCGCTCACTGCCCCAAAAGCGGTGGCGGGGGCGCGTCGCACGGACTTCCCCTCACCGTATCGGTGGTGCATCATGCCGTGATGGCCGCCCCATGGGTATGACCGCGACGGCGAGCAGGAGGTAAAGGATCACGAAGAGGCGCAGCAGACCCCCGAAGATCCACAACCAGAGTTGCCCGAGCCAACCGACACCGCCCCGTCGCCGGACGGTATCGCGCGCCTCTACGGCGCAACCGGATAGTGGCTGCTGACCGCGACCCGGTTCCAGGCGTTCATCACCGTCGCGAGCCAGCTGATCGCGGACACCTGCTCGTCAGTGAGCGAGCCGTCGTCCCAGGTGCGCCGTTCCGGAACGGCGAGAGCGGTGACCTGTTCGGCGAGAGCGAGCGCGGCACGCTCCTGGTCGCTGAAGTACTGCGCCTCCCACCACGCCGCGACGACCGCGAGTCGATCCGTCGTCTCCCCCTTGGCCAGGGCATCGCGGGTGTGCATGCGAAGGCAGAAGGCACAGCCGTTGAGTTGGGAGACGCGAATCTTCACCAACTCCACCAGGAGCGGGTCCACTCCCGCCGTTTCCAGGGCAGCCTTCACGTCCGCGTCCAGCTTCATCAGACTCTTGTATACGGACGGGTGTTGCTTGCTGAGATTCACGCCGGTCATGATGTTCCCTTCGAGTAGGCGGTGCGTGCCGGTCATGCAGGCCAGGCCGAGTCCATGATCCGCTCCACCATGCTCACGCGGCGGAAACCCGGGACGAAATGTTCGAGCACGTCGGCATTGACGGTGCCGTAGGTCGTGTCCGGCCGGTAACTGAGCCCGTCGACGAAGGCACGCAGAAACTCGTTCTTGAAATCGCCTCGCGGATGAACAGCGGTGATCTCCTCCACCTGCCCCGGATCCAGCCGGTCCAAACCCAACCCGACCACATCGGTGAGGACACCGAAGTTGGTGGCAGCGACCTCGTCCCCCATCCGGCCCGGAATCCCCGGCGTGGTGTGCAACACGATCGCCGTCCAGACCACCTCGGTAGCAGCACCCGAGAATCCCCGCTCGAGCAGGAACTGGCGAGCATGATCTGCTCCGTCGAGCTCGAACCGCTGCTCGACATCCGAGAACGGACGCAGCAGACCCGTGTCATGAAACAGCGCAGACAGGTACAGCAGCTCCGGGTCCGGCCGCAGGTCGAGCTCGCGGGCCCGGAGCGTGCTGAAGAGGAACACCCGCCGCGAGTGATGGAAGATCAACGGGTTCGTCGTCTCCCGAATGAGGCGTGTCGCCTCC
This sequence comes from Rhodococcus sp. T2V, assembly GCF_029269925.1. NCBI lineage: Bacteria > Bacillati > Actinomycetota > Actinomycetes > Mycobacteriales > Nocardiaceae > Rhodococcus > Rhodococcus sp. T2V. The sequence continues at coordinate 31,719 of NZ_JARJBD010000090.1, read as the reverse complement.
ACCGCCGCCGCCGTCTCGGGAATTTCCACTCCTGCGATGATCTCGGACATGGGCCCTGCCCTTCCAGATGTCGATGTTGTAGAACGGACGGTGTGCCCGTCCCCTTACGATGCCGAGCGTCCCGGGCCGGCGCCGCCCGGACCCGGCCATGAAGCACCCGAATCCGGACAGGCGGTAAGCGTGGACACCAGCCCCCACCCGCATCGGGTCGCGATCCTCGTCTACGACGGCGTGAAACTGCTCGACGTCGCCGGCCCCGCCGAGGTGTTCGCCGAAGCGAATCGCTGCGGCGCCGACTACCGGATCGTGCTGCTGTCACCGACCGGCGCCGACGTGGCCTCGTCGATCGGCATCCACCTCTCCGTCGACGGCGACGCCGAATCGGCACCCGCCCCCGACACCTTCCTCGTTGCCGGCGGCGACATCTACCCACGAACCGCCATCGCCCGCGACCTGATCGACGCCACGAACACTCTCGCCACGCGAGCCGCCCGGGTCGGGTCCATCTGCACCGGGGCGTTCGTCCTCGCCGCGGCCGGACTGCTGGACGGCAAACGCGCCACAACACACTGGAAAGTCGCACACCAACTCGCCGCCCGGCACCCGACGACGCACGTCGAACCCGATTCGATCTACGTTCGCGACGGCACCACCTACACCTCCGCCGGTGTCAGCGCCGGCATCGACCTGGCACTGGCACTGGTCGAGGAAGACCACGGCCCCGAGCTGACCCGCGACGTAGCCCGACACCTGGTGGTCTACCTGCAGCGAGCCGGCGGACAATCACAATTCTCCGCCCCACTCCAGGGCCCGCCACCACGAACACCGGCCCTGCGCCGCATCGTGGACCTGGTGACGGCGGACCCCGCCGGGGACCACTCCCTCACCGAACTCGCCACACACCTCAACGTCAGTGCCCGACACCTCACACGCCTGTTCCGAGCCGAACTGTCCACCACCCCGGCCCGTTACGTCGAACTGATCCGCTTCGATCTGGCAAAGGCCCTCCTCGACCAGGGACACAACGCAACACAGGCAGCATCACTCGCCGGATTCCCCAGTTACGAAAGTCTGCGACGAGTCTTCGTGCGAGAGCTGTCGATGTCACCGACCGTCTACCAACGCCGATTCGGCACCGCACATCGCGCCGACGCGGAGTAACTCGACGCCGGCGTGAGGTGGTTGCAGCCGGGCACGGGACTGTCGTGGCTACGTGTGCACGACCGCACTTCCCGGCCACAGGGTCGCCGCAACCTTCTCGGCCAGATCCTCGCGATCGCTGTAACCTCGGAGAAAGGCGGCGGAATAGCTGCCGAAGCAGATGGTGGCCAGGGTGTGGGAGTCGATGTCCTCGCGTACCTCGCCGCGATTTCGGAGATCGTCGAGCACGCATTCGACCAGATCGACTGCATCGGATGCGATGTCTCCCAACGTCATACTCGAGTACCCGTCGACGACCATCGTCGGCCACCTGGTCGGCTACCTGCTACCCATCGATCCGGACAGCGACGCACGGTCAGTGAGTTTGCAAGGGCATGGCGCGCACGCCACTCTGCGCCGGCTCGATCCCGCCTTGCCCTCCAACGCCATCGTCCTGGCAGACGCATCAGACAACAGCCACCCCGCCGGAAAGGGAAGCCTCGGTGTATCTCGACTTCGTACGAGATCGTGGTTGCTGAACACTTTTCTGCTCTGGCTCGCCTTCGGCGCGAATCTGGCGGCGTTCTATGCCATCCGGAGCCGGCTTCCGCCAATCGTCGACTCCCTGGGACTTCTTCGCGATGGCGATGATCCTCGTCGTCGCCGGCTTCTGCGTGCTGGCCCTCGACCGGCGCGTGCGGGCTGTTCGACAGCCGTAGCACCGAACCGCCGTCCTCCGAGGAACCACCCCGAGGGGTGAATTTCGACACCGTACAGGGTGGCGGGATGACCACCCTGTCGGTGTTACCACCGGCCCGCTCCCGGAGCAGAGTTGGTGTCGTTCGCAAGACGCGGACTTCACCCACCAGGCAGGAGTAACACAATGACCTCGATCAAGACCCGCACCGCAGTCGCAGCCGCCGCAGGCGTCGCCGTAGGACTGGGGGTGTTGATGGCACAAGGTGCCACCGCTGGTGCCGCACCCGCCGACGGGGTCGCTCCACCCGCGGTTTCCCCGTACACCGTCCAGGTACGAGACCGCATCGGATGCGCCGACGCCTGGCCCATGGTCTCCTGCGACGCCCCCGACGAGGACCGGCCCCCGCAGGTCACCTTGGTCGAGCCCGGCACCACGCTGACCCAGCCGGGCGGCACCGACCTCTTCGGATCCTCGAGCGCCCAGTTCCACCCGGCGAACTACCCCCTCGAGCCCGACGACGGCGTGATCTCCCACCCGCTCGATCCCGACATGCCGTGGATGTGAACCCAATATCGTGGAGTGGTTGGCGACGACAGCGGGGAAAGTTTGGCCGGCCATGACTCCACCTCGTCGGACGCAAAGGTCCCAACTGACCGGGATCACGCACCCGCACCGTGTCGAATGATAGATTCCCAATATGCGGAGTGAACGCTCCGCTTCGTTGGGAGTATTCATGAAAACCGCTTCGCCGCGGACGCACTATCAATTGACATTTGCCGTTCTCACTATCGGAGTCGGCGCCTTCGCCCTTCTGCAGTCACTGGTGATTCCGGTGCTGCCCACCCTCGAGTCGGCACTGGGCACTACTCAGGCCGACGTCACGTGGGTGTTGACCGCCTACCTGTTGTCGGCGTCGATCTTCACCCCGGTCATGGGACGGCTCGGCGACATGCACGGCAAGAAGCGCGTGTTCGTCGTTGCACTCACCGCGCTGGCGGTGGGGTCCCTGCTCGCCGCCCTCGCCACATCTCTGCCGGTGATGATCGCGGCCCGGGTGATCCAGGGCATCGGTGGCGGTGTCCTGCCCTTGGCGTTCGGCATCATCCGCGATGAGTTCCCCGAGGAGAAGGTGGCGGGTGCTGTCGGCATCATCGCCGCACTCACCGCTGTCGGCGCAGGTCTCGGCATCGTCCTCGCCGGTCCCATCGTGACGGTGCTGAGCTACCACTGGCTGTTCTGGATTCCGCTGATCATGGTCGTGCTCGCGGGGGTGGCCGCGCAGATCCTGATCCCCGACTCCCCCGTGCACACTGCCGGCAAGATCAACTGGCTCACCGCACTGCTGCTCTCGGGGTGGCTGGTCGCGCTCCTGCTCGGTGTGAGTCAGGCGCCCGCATGGGGTTGGGGCTCACCGATCGTCGTCGGGCTTCTGGTGGCTGCCGCGATCGTCGTCGTGACTTGGGTGGTCGCCGAAGCGCGATCCGCCAACCCGCTGATCGACATGCGGATGATGCGGATCCGCAGCGTCTGGGCGGCCAACCTGCTGGCTCTGCTGATGGGCGTCGGCATGTATGCCGCATTCGGCTTCCTGCCGCAGTTCCTGCAGACGCCCACGTCCGCCGGATACGGCTTCGGCGCCTCGGTCACCGAGTCGGGGCTGATGCTGCTGCCCCTGAGCGTGGGAATGTTCCTGCTCGGACTCGCCTCCGGCCGCCTGGCGGCTCGGCTGGGTTCGAAAGTCCTGCTCATCGCAGGGTCGATCGTGGGTGCGATCGGCTACTTCGTGGTGGCGTTCGCGCATGACACCGAAATCGACATCTACGTCGCCACGTCATTGATCGGGATCGGCTTCGGACTGGCTTTCTCGGCGATGTCGAATGTCGTCGTCGCAGCGGTACCACCCGAACAGACCGGTGTCGCCAGCGGTATGAACGCGAACATCCGCACGATCGGCGGCTCTGTGGGCGCTGCACTCATGGCCAGCATCGTCACCGCGGGGGCGTCCTCCGCGGGAGTTCCGCCGGAATCCGGCTACACCCATGGATTCGTCATGCTGGGCACAGCAGTGGGCCTCGGCGCCGTTGCGGCCATGTTCATCCCGGCGATGAAGCGGGACAAGACCACGCATCTCGAGGAGTCGGCCGCACTGCGGCACCCGGAACTCGCGATGGTCGCGGGCGGCACTCTGGTGGGCGACGAATCCGAATGAAGTCCGACATGAGGGTTCGGGGAAGCGAAAGGGCGCTGCGCCGCGACGCCGCGGAGAATCGGCAGCGGCTACTCGACGCGGCAGCGACCGTGTTCAGCGAGCGCGGCCTGGATGTGGGCGTCGACGAGATCGCCCGGGTCGCCGGCGTCGGGATCGGCACCCTCTACCGCCGGTTCCCCACCAAGGATGCATTGGTCAGTGAGCTCGTCCGCCAGGTATACGACGACTTCCTGGCCCTTGCCGACGAAGCGCTGTCCGCACCGGACGGCGAAGGCCTCGAGCAGGTTCTGTACGGTACCGGTGCCATCTTGGCGTCGAACCGAGGATGTTTGTCCCGTATGTGGAACGACGACGAGACCACGATGCTGCGGGACGAGTACCGACGGATCCTGTTCGAACTCCTGGCGCGAGCCAAGCAACACGGGCGCATCCGCGAGGATGCCGCCGACGCCGACCTGGATCTCATCTTCTGGTCCGTGCGCGGCGTCGTCGCGACAACCCGCGGCGTCACCGACACAGGGTGGCGCCGGGCCATGGCGATCATGATCGCGGGACTGCGGCCCGGCGCGGACACTCTCGACGAGAGCCCGATGAGCGCCCAGCACGTCGCACAGATCATCGACAACATGTCGCCCCGATAAGTACGGCGGATCCCAGCCGCTTCAGGCACGGCGCAGGTGGCCGGCGGTCCAGTCGGCCACCAGCGACAGGACTTCCGGATCCACGGCGTCGCGCACGAGTCGCCGGTAGGCGCGCAGCGACGGCGGGTCCGTGTCACGTCGGATCAGATGCGTCAGGTCCGGAACCCGGACGGAGTCGACGTGGCCGGGCACGAGTTCGGCGATCGCCGCGAGATCAGCCGGGTCCACCTGCACGTCCTTGGCTCCCGTGATCGCAAGGACCGGCGCGCGGTTCTCCCGCAACAGCGGTTTCGGATCGAAGTCGAGAAACTCTCGGAACCAGCGCGCATTCACCCGGCGACCACCCATCCGCGCGGTGTCGGTGGTGGTCCGGGACAGCTTCTCGAGCGCCGCGCGTTGCCTTTCCTTCACATCGATGTGCAGTGCCCGCAGGACCGCCCGCACCGGAGCAGGCAGGCCGTCGACGGCCTTGTCCGACTGCCAGTGCAGCACCTGCCGACCCGTCACCGCCGGACACGCGAGAAGCACCACTGCCGCCGGGTCGACCCCCCGATCTGCTCCCAGCGCCACTGCGAGGCAGGCACCCTCGCTGTGCCCGATGACCGCGATCGAATTGCGTCCGAATCCCCCTGTCGCGCGCAACCAGTCGACGGCGGCAGCGGCGTCCGCGAAGTTGTCCGACAGGCCGGCCGACAGGTAGTCGCCGCCCGAGTGCGCGACCCCGCGCTTGTCGTATCGCAGCGAGGCGACACCCTTCTCGGCCAACGCGTCCGCGAGGGCACGGCTCACACCGATCGGGAGCTTTGCGTGGTCGCCGTCGCGATCGAGTCGGCCGGACCCGGTGAGGATCACCGCCGCCGGCCCGCCCTCGGCACCCGCCGGAACCGTCACAGTGCCGGTCAGTACGGTGCCGTCGCCGGACCGGAACCCCACCTCGCGTTCGGACACACCGGCACGCCCGGGATCGAGCACGTCACGGATCTGCGACGCGACGCGAACGGCATAAGGCACGGTCACGATCAGTTCGTCGAACTCCGCTCCCGAGCCCCGTCCGAGGGTGCGCACGCGAATCGCCGGGACACCCGCCCGCGCCGCGACGAACGAGCGCACTCCCCTGCCGCGCCAGGTCCCGATGCACAGACGCCGCGGAATTCCCAGACCCGGCGCCCGCACACCCCGGATGTTCGCGAACGGGTCGGCGATCACCTCGGCGCCTCGAATCAGCGGCATGGGGACGGCGACGTCGCCGTGCAATCCGGCGAATTTTTCGAACCTGGACAATGCGAGACGTACCTCGCTCGCGCTCACGCGGATCTCGGCCATCGAACGCCCTCCCGTCGGTGCTGCCCCATGACGATCTCATCACTGCGTGACCGCATCCCGCACCGGTTTGGAGGCGCCGCCTCGCACACGGACGGCGAGGCGGCGTCGATGAACCGGCAGCCTCAACCCCTGATGAGATCGTCGATCTGGCCGATCGCCTGCGAGGCCCCCTCGACCACGCCCATGTCGAGCACCTGCTGGAGACCTTCGGCGGTGGCATAGGTACTGACGTAGGTAGCGACGGTGCTGCCGCCTTTGTCCTCGAAGGAGAACTCGTTGGTGGACACCGGCATCGATTCGATCGGAGTGAAATCAGCATCGGCGAATCCGTCGGTGAAGGTGAAGCCGTTCGGTTCGTCGACGGAGACGATGTTCCAGTAGCCCGCATGCTTGTCACCCTCGGGGCCGGTCATGAAGTACGTGACCCGACCGCCGGGGGCGAACTCGTGGTCGACGACCGTCGCCGGGTACGTCGGCGGGCCCCAGATCTTCTCGAGCTGGCGGGGATCGGCATAGATCTGCCAGATCCGCGCTCGGGGTGCGGCGAACTCGGCGGTGATGGTCAGGGTCAATGCATCGGTGTCGTGGCTGACATTGGTGACAGGCATCGTTCAGTCCTTCCATTGCTGTTCCGTTGCGATCAGTTCATCGATGCGGGCGATCCGTCCACGCCACACCTGTTCCAACTCGGCGAGCATGGACGACACCGCGCGCACTGCTTCCACATCGCCCGTGGCGAGTTGTTCACGGCCGCTGCGTCGCTTGACGAGTAAGCCGGACTTCTGGAGGACGGCGACGTGCTTCTGGACGGCGGCGAAACTCATGTCGTACTTCGCTGCCAGTGCCGAGACGGAATGCTCTCCGGCCAGCACGCGACGCATGATGTCGCGCCGCGTTCGGTCGGAAAGCGCGTGGAACAGGGCGTCGGCCCGGTCCTCATCCGTCTCTGACACACCCAAAACATACAACCAATTGGTTGTATGAGCAAGACCGCAACTCCCCCGACCCCAGGAGGAGCCCATCGCCCGACACGGAAATATCTGTGTGGCATAGATCACATCTCTGCGATGCGGCCCGCCGGTGGATCTACCATTTCCTCGCGACGGTACACACCCAGTGCACCGCGCCGATGCACTCTTCGCCCGCCAAATCCATAAGCGCCGAGGGTGATTGGCGCAGTCCGTTGCGCTGAGATCCACCGACCGCACGAGCGCGGCGGGGACCGAAGCGGCGTCTTTCCATACGTCACGGCGAGGCCCGGTCAGAGCGGAAATCCACTCCGACCGGGCCGCTTCGGTTCACCCGACCGATCACCGCATTCACAGACGGACCGGCGCCAGCCGTCCTCACCCGACGCAGATCAGCACACCCACGACCACCACCGCGACCAGCGAGGCGCCGCCGCAGATCAGCCACGCCTGGGTGGCGAGTTGCCGCCACTGATCGCACCGGCCGGTCATTTCTGCGACTGCGACCGATCGCCCCTCATTCACATCGGACGCAGGTGGCCCCGACAGACGGCGGGCCTTCGCATCCGCACGTGCCGCCACACCGAACGACACGGGAACCACCAGCAGCGCAACCACCAGCAGGCCCACCATCGCGCCCAAACCCGTCCCGAACATTCCCAATTCCTTCCACACCAGACGACGCCCGCCACAGGTGCCGCACGTCTGTCACCGCCCACCCGCACCCACGGGCACAACCAATCCCCCTACAGGTACATCGCCACACGGCCGCCCGATGTTGCACCCTCGGACCGCCGGCACTCGCGAAGGACAGAAGTCACCGCCGGCCTACACGCCCGGTACCGGGAAATTCCACATCGCCACGACGATCACGCCCATGACCAGTCCGGCGCACAGAACGGTGCCAACGACACTGACACGCAACGCATCCACTAGATCGGCCCCCGATTTCTTGCTGATCCGTGCCATGACAACTCTTTCTTTCACATGCAGGGGTTCTGACTGCCACGTCGGTGACGGTGCACCACATACACTCACCCGAGTTCGCCACCGGCACAACGGCCGATATACCTACACCCATACCCCTGCCGGGCCCCGAGAAGTGTCAGCACCACAACTCGCACCCGCACGCCGGACTTCTCCGCAGAATTACATGTGTTTCATGTCACATGTTTACGTTTCGCCTTGGTTGCCGGATAACCGACTTCGGAATTGCACCTACCGGTCGGTAATTCAGGCAGCCGGAAGATTATGCAATGGCATAGGTCACACTCTATGGACTTCCACGCTGCGTCTCACGAAAATCACTGATACGCCGCTCGTCACGACGTGCAGGCTGTCCGTGTAGCGCCCCTGCCAGCTGATTCCCATCGTTGGCGGGGGCTGCGCCTGGCTGCACCACGAACCCGCACAACCCCCACCTCACCCCACTGCGGACCGTACAGCCGTGCATTGCAGCACAATTCAGCCCGGCATCGCGAGAAGCCTACATCCACTGTTCCACACATCAATGGGTGATCGCGCGGAGCCTTGTGGCAGAAGGGGTTTCGCCGTATCGCCGCCGGTATGCGGCCGCGAAGCGGGAAAGGTGAACGAAGCCCCACCGGTAGGCGATGTCTGTCACCGACCCCGTGTCCGGCCCGTTCGCTGCGAGAAGATCCTCCCGGACCCGGGCCAGTCGAAGCGACTCGAGATAGCGGCTCGGTGACGTGCCCAGATCCTCCTGGAAGGCGCGTTGCAGCGACCGCACGCTGACACCGACGTGCTGGGCGACGTCACCGATCGTCACCGACTCGGTGAGGTGTTGTTCGTAGTACTCCACGGCGCGGGCGAGTGCGCGGCGGGCGAGCCGAGGCTGATCGTGGTCGTGGAGGACTGCCGAGTAGGTGTGTGGCTGTGCGAGGAGCAGACCGGTGAGCAGCATGTCCTGCACGCTCGCAGCGGCGAGTGGGTGGGCGGTGAGTCCACTCTCCGCGTCGAGGTCGCGGATCACTACCTGCAGTGACGACATCCAGGTGGACAGTTGGGGCGTCGTCAGATCCACGGACAGATCGAAGATCACCGGCCCGGGAGCGGATCGTCCGATCAGGCACTCCAGTCGACGGTCGAGGGCGTGTTGTTCGATGCGCAGATGCATCTGCCGGTAGGACGCGTCCATCTGCATCCGGGCGCGCATCCTCGGCGACAGCAGTGCAGCGTGGGCAGGCCCGACGTGTGCGCGAGCGTCGTTGCAGGTGATCTGGTTGGTGCCCTCCACTGCGAGCATCAGGTCGTAGTAGTCGAGGTGTTCGAGGATGTCGACGTCGATACCGACGCCTTGTTCCAGATAGACCAGTTGCAGATCGCCGAGCGACGCCGCGCGCACCCGGCCCCGGAACGGCGCCGTGTCGACCGCGTCGATGCGGCGGATGCGGTGTTCGCTGAGCAGGCTGGAGGCCTGGTGGCGGAACTCGTCGACGCTGGCGGTGTCGAGTGTGTCGTGGCGCGCCAGTGGGCCCGGCAACGCGGAGGCGTGTCCTGGATCGTGCATATCGAATTGGTGAATGCCCACGTCAACCTCGTCCGATCGAGCGCCCGGTCAGTCCGATGGTATCCCCGGCGGGCACCGGGACCGCCGCCGCCGGAAGTTCGTGGCGTGATGCGGCTACCTCTGGCGCGTTGCGGATAGCGACCTGGATCACACCCTCGTAGCTTCATCGCATCGGGCAGAAAGCCCCAGGTAGCAAGGAGTTGTGGTGTCCCCAGATTTCGATGTCGCGGTGGTCGGATACGGGCCGACCGGTCTTGTGCTCTCGTCGCTTCTCGGTCGCGCGGGCCACCGAGTGGTGGTGTTCGAGCGGTGGCCGGATCTGTACGGTCTCCCGCGCCTGACTCACATCGACGGCGAGACCGCGCGGATCGTTCAGGCCGCCGGCGATATCGAGTTCGCGCTGCGTGATGCGTCCCCGAAGCAGGTGTACGAATGGCGCGGATGCGACGGCGAATTGCTGCTCGAGGTGGACTGGTCCGGGCGGTCCAGTGGGTTCGAGGCCCATTACTCGATGTACCAGCCGGATATCGAGTCGGCGATCGATCAGCGCGTCCGGTCGTACCCGAACGTCGAGGTCAACCAGGGGGTCGGTGTCGTCGCCGTCGAGCAGGAGCCCGACCAGGTGACGCTCGTGGTCCGGCCGTGGAAGCGGGACCGGGACGAGCAGTGGGCCAGCGGATCCGAGGACCGGACCGTGACGGCGAGGTATGTGGTGGGCGCGGACGGTGCCAACAGCTTCGTGCGCAACGCGCTGGGCGTCGAACGCTCGGATTTACATGTCGAGGACCGCTGGTTGAACATCGACACCGAGTGTCTCCGTCCGCTCGGCCCCGAGTTCGAGGTCACTCGGCAGTACTGCGATCCGGCGCACCCGAACATGTTCATGCCGATCGGACGCAGCCGACAGCGATTCGAGGTCGCGGTGTTGCCGGGCGACGATCCAGAGGAGATGGAGTCCACGGAATTCGCGTGGTCGTGGTTCCGTGAGCGGCACGGCCTGGGACCGGACGACATCCGGATCTTGCGGCAGATCGTCTACACCTTCTCCGCCCGCACCGCCGACAGCTGGCGCAGCGGCCGGGTACTGCTCGCCGGCGATGCCGCGCACACGATGCCGCCGTACATGGGCCAGGGCGCGTGCTCCGGGATGCGCGACGGGATCACGCTGGCATGGAAATTGGATCTGGTGTTGTCCGGGCGGGCGGGCCACGGTCTGCTCGATACCTACGAGACCGAACGCCGTCCCCACGTCGAGGTCATCCAGCGGTGCGCTGTCGAACTCGGCCGGGTCGCGAATCTGAAGGATCCCGAGGCTGCGGCCGCCCGCGATGCCGCGTTCCGGCGCGGCGACGTTCCGCCGATGCCACCGTTTCCCATCGTCACGACCGGGGTCATCGCCACCCGGGAGGACGGGACTCCGCAGTCGTTGGCAGGGACGTTGTCACCGCAAGGCGTCATCGCGGTCGGAGACCGAGTGGGCCGATTCGACGATGTACTCGGGTGGGGCTTCGTCGTTGTCACGACAACCGATCCCCACGCGGTGCTCGATGCCGACCACCTGGCCTTCTTGAATTCGCTCGGCGCCGTCCTCGCAACCACCGAGCCGGGCAGCCCGCATTCGTTCACCGACGTCGACGGGACCTACACCGACTACCTGGCCGCGCACGGAATGGAGGCCTTCCTCGCGCGCCCCGATTTCCACCTCTACGGCGCGGGAACGATGCACGAGCTTCGCGGACTCGTCGATGGCCTGCGTGCCGCGTTGGGAACCGTAGGAGTGCCGACCCGCCGACCCGAAGGAGCCGCACTGTGACCGACACCGTCATCGAGACAGCGCTCTCGGCGGAGAATGCGGCGCACCGTCGCGCGATGCCGGCTACCCGGTTGCTCGACGGCGGCATGCTCCACGCCGACGTCATCCTTCTCGAGCAGGCGATCGTCGCCGGTGACCGCTGGGATGTGGCCGCCGAGCGCCTGGGTGAGCACCGGGTGGAGTTGGCCGAGTGCGCGCTGGGGTCGGGGCACGCGGTGACCGCCCGGCGCCAGTTCCGGGCCGCGGCCGCCGCCTTCGTGTTCGCGCAGATGGCGATCAATTCGGACACCGACCGCAAACGGGAGCTGTACGACAGATTCGGCGCCGCGGTCGCCGCGGCAGCCGCGGTGGTTCCGTCATCGATGCGGAAGGTCGAATTGCCGTTCGAACGTGGCTCGTTGGTCGGCTGGCATGTACAGCCTGCGGGCACTCCGGTGGGCACGGTGGTGGTGTTCGGCGGCCAGAGCGGGTGGGGTGCGACGTATCTGCGCTATGCCGACGCGCTCGCCGAACGTGGAGTGGCGACCATACTGGCCGAGGGCCCCGGGCAGGGCGAGACGCGGCTGCGGCACGGAATCTACCTGGACGTCGATGTGGCCGACGCGTACGGACACTTCGTTCGCTACGCGACCGAGCAGTCCGGTGGCCCGGTCGGCGTGTGGGGCAACAGTGTCGGTGGACTGTTCGCGGCACTGACTGCCGCCCGCAATCCCGCCGTCCGCGCATGCTGTGTCAACGGTTCGTTCGCCGCGCCCCGGTTGCTCCCGTTCCGCGCCTTCGCCGAGCAGGCCGCCGCCATGTTGGGCACCGCCGACGAGTCCGCGATCAACGCGAACTTCGCCCGCCTACGCTTCGACCCGGACAAGGAGTCGATCCGGTGCCCGCTGCTGGTGCTGCACGGAGGCGCCGACCCCCTCGTGACCATGGAGGACCAGCAACCGTTCCTCGACGGAGCGACGGGCGACGACGTGGTCCTGCGGGTGTGGGACGACGGCGAACACACTCTCTACAACCACGCCGACGAGCGCAACGACGTCGTTGCCGACTGGTTCGCGGACCGACTCTCACTGAGCGAAGGGGAGACGCACCATGCGTTTTGAACACGAAACCCTGCCGCAGCGTGTCTGTTTCGCCACGGGTGAGGCGCGGGCGATGCTCGCCGGCGAGGTGGCCCGGCTGCACGCGTCCCGGGTGATGGTGATCGCCTCGGTGGCCGAGGCCGGGCGCGCCGAACAGGTCGTCGCCGACCTGCCGGTCGTGCATCGCCACGACGAGGTGGTGATGCACGTGCCGGTGCCGGTGGCCGAGCGGGCCCGGGCAGCGGCCGTCACCCACGACGTCGACGTCGTGGTCTGCGTCGGTGGCGGGTCGGCCACCGGGCTCGCGAAAGCGGTGGCGTTGACCACGGGACTGCCGATCGTGGCGGTCCCGACCACCTACGCCGGCTCGGAAGCGACCAACGTGTGGGGGCTGACCGAGGCATCGCGCAAGACCACCGGCGTCGACGACCGTGTGCTGCCGGTGTCAGTGATCTACGACGCCGAACTGACACTGTCGCTCCCGGTGGAGCTGTCCATTGCCTCGGGTTTGAACGGGCTCGCGCATTGCATCGACTCGATGTGGGCTCCCCGTGCCGACCCGATCAACGGCGCGCTGGCCGTGGAGGGCATTCGGGCACTGGCCGCCGGGTTACCCGCGATCGCGACCGACCCGCACAATGTCCTCGGCCGTGAACAGGCCCTGTACGGGGCCTACCTCTCCGCGGCTGCCTTCGCCTCGGCCGGCTCAGGGCTGCATCACAAGATCTGCCACGTTCTCGGCGGTGCATTCGACCTCCCGCATGCCCAGACCCACGCCATCGTGCTGCCCTACGTTCTCGCGTTCAACGCCGCATCGGCCGCGGGAGCCGAACGTCGTATTGCCACCGCTCTCGAGGCGTCCACAGCTGTCGATGGACTCGAGCGGCTGCGGCAGCAACTCGGCGCTCCGACAGCACTGCACGACTATGGATTCCGCTCTGGCGATATCGACCGAGCCGTCGAGATGATCCTGCCGGCCGTGCCGAGATCCAACCCCCGCCGCGTGACGGCCGAGGAACTGCGGCGCCTTCTCGGCGCGGCACAGCGCGGATCCGATCCGAGAACGATGACCACGAACCTGAACACACGGAGCCGATCATGACCGAGCAGCCCTCAACTGCGATTGATTCCGCCACCGCACAGAGTGACGATCAGCAAGCAGTCGAGGCCGAACTCGTTGCACGAGTGGTCGCCTCGTTTGCCGGCACCGCAGATCCGCGACTGCGGCAGCTCATGCAGTCCCTGGTGAAGTATCTGCACGGTTTCATCCGGGAGGTCCGGTTGACCGAGGCCGAATGGAACACCGCCATCGCGTTTCTCACCGAGTGCGGGAACATCACCGATGACACGCGGCAGGAGTTCGTCCTCCTCTCCGACGTGCTGGGCGCCTCCATGCAGACGATCGCGGTGAACAATCAGGCCTACCGGAATGCCACCGAGGCGACCGTGTTCGGTCCGTTCTTCGTCGACGACACACCCGAAATCCCCTGTGGTGGTGACATCGCCGGCGGTGCGACCGGACAACCGTGCTGGATCGAGGGCACCGTCACCGACACCGACGGCCGTCCCGTCCCCCATGCCCGCATCGAGGTGTGGGAATGCGACGAGGACGGCTACTACGACGTCCAGTACGACGATCACCGGATCGCCGGCCGGGCCCACCTGTTCTCCGACGACACCGGACGGTACCGATTCTGGGGGCTGACGCCGGTCCCGTACCCGATCCCGCACGACGGTCCGGTCGGCCGGATGCTCGAGGCCACCGGCCGCTCCCCCCTGCGGGCAGCGCACCTGCACTTCATGGTCTCCGCACCGCAACAGCGGACGCTGGTCACCCACATCTTCGTTGCCGGCGATCCGCAGATCGACATCGGAGACTCCGTCTTCGGCGTCAAGGATTCGCTGATCACCCACTTCGAGCAGCAACCCGCCGGCACACCCACCCCGGATGGACGCGAACTGAATGACCGTAGCTGGGCCAGAACCAATTTCGATATCGTGCTGGCTCCCGAGACTCGGGCCTAACGCTCGGGGTGGGCGTCGGTGTAGGCCTCCCAGACTTCGGCGCGTAGTCGTCCGCGGTCGGAGACGGGGACGCCGTGTTCGCGGGCCCAGGCTCGGACCTCGGCAGTGGACGGTGGAGGCGCCTCAGCACTCCCCTCATCTGCGGTAGAAGCGTCGGCGACGGACGCGTCGGCGACCGGTTCCTCGTCGTCGGTGTCGTCGTCTCTGTCGGTCTCCACGTCATCGGCGGGGACATCCTCGACCTGGCCCACGGCGCCCTCGACCAGGCCCGCGGTGTCCTCGGCCAGGTCTTCGCCGGTCCTGAGGATCCCGTCACCGCTGTGTGGGAGCAGACGGTCGATGTCGACGTCGCTCCGGGCGGTGCCGGCGGTCACGGCCGCCACCTTCACTGCGTCGAGGAGTTGACCGCGCACCGATTCGTCGAGGGCGGCGAACTCGGGCGATGCCTCCAGCAGCGTTGCAGCGCGGTCGACCATCTCCAGCGGGCTGCCGGCGAGGCGTCCGGCACCCGCCGCGGCAAGCTTCGTGTGGCGGGCTCGGCCCAGCCAATATCCCACGATCACCGCGATCGCGACCTGCATTCTGGTCATCATCGTCGACTCCCACGGATGGATTTGACCGTGCGGCCTCCTGAGCCGACTACCCTGGACCGCCTGCACTCAATCGCCCGGGAGCGGTGGTGCACGAGTCACGTCAGACGCATACGAACCGCTTCGAAACGAACACCCGAAGAGTGCAACGGCAATTGCAGTAGCACGTCTTGAAGCAAGTTCCCAACTATTACGATGGCGTTAGCTCGTCAGTGATCAACCACAGATTTCGAGGAGAAGAGGGCGCGCATGGCCACGAAGTCCAAGTCGGCGGGTCCTGCGACCTTCGAGGAATTGCTCACCGAGATTCGTCAGCGCGAGGGCAAGTTGTCGCCGTCGCACAAGAAGCTCGCCGAGCGGGTGATGTCCGACCCCGAGGCGGTGGCGTTCATGACCATCTCGGAGCTCGCGGCCGCGGTCGGCGTCAACGAGGCCACCGTCGTACGGTTCGCGACGGGACTGGGACTCAAGGGATACCCCGGGCTGACGCGCCTGTGCCGCGAACGCCTCCAGGAGCAGGCGCAGCTGCTGCGTCGGTTCGACAACCTCGAGCACATGGCTGCGGAGGGAGCAGGACTGCTGGAACAGACCGTCGCGCTCGACCAGGCCAACATAGCCCGCACGTTCGCCCGGATCGAGGGTTCCACCTGGGATTCAGCGGTCGAGCATCTCGCCCGCGCGCCGCGTGTGCACGTCATGGGGTTGCGCAAGTGCCACGCGCCGGCGTATCTGCTCGGATACTTGCTGCGCATGCTGCGCGAGGACGTGGAGACAGTCAACGCCAGCGTCGGTTCGCTGACCGACGACCTGCGTCGGGTCCGCGAGGGCGACTGCTTCGTGGCGATGTCCATCCACCGCTACAGCGTCGATACCGTCCGGGCCGCCGAGTGGGCGCGGCACAGTGGCGCACACGTCATCGCGTTCACCGACAATGCCAGCTCTCCGCTTGCCGCGTCGGCGAACGACACCTTCTACATCGACGCGTCGAGCGCCTCGGTGTTGCGGTCGATGACAGCGTTCACGTCGCTGGCGCAGGCCATGTCCGGCGGCGTCGCACAGCTTCTCGGACACCGGGTGCGCGAAACCCTCCTCGAGGAGGAGAAGCTCTTGAGCAGCTTCAGCGTGTACGTCACCGATGCCGCGACAGGCAAGCACCACTAGCCGATCCACGCCCGGTCCGCACACAGGAGAGTGGGGTGCACCCCGATCGGGTGCACCCCACTCTCTTTGTGCGCGAGGGCTACTGCCGGCGGGTTTCGGCCAACGTGGTGTTGCTGTTGCCGGCGGGAACGGTGGTGCGTCGCTGATGAATCAGGCCCGCAGCGACGGCCAGCGCGGTGACGATCGCGGTCAGCACCAAGGGCGTTCGAGTGGCGGGAGTGAACGCCATACCGGCGACGATGGCGACCAGGACGACGCCGACCACGTACGACAGGTACGGGAAACCCCACATCTTGACCGGGAGCGCAGCGTTCTCCTCCGCCGCCTTCTTGCGGCGACCGACGATCTGGGTGCCGCAGATGCACAGGTAGACCACCACGGCGACGGCGCCGGACGAGCTGAGCAGGAAGGTGAACACGGCGCCGGTCGGCAGGAAGTAGTTCGCGACGACCGCGAGAAAACCGGCGCTGGAGGCCGCGAGCACCGCCTTCACGGGAACTCCGGACTTGCCGGTCCGAGCGAGCACTCGGGGTCCTTCCCCGCGGCTTGCCAGCGAGAAGAGCATCCGGGAGGAGGAGTAGATGCCCGAGTTCAGGCAGGACAGCACCGCAGTGAGGACCACGAGGTTCATGATGGTGTGCGCGCCGGGCAGGCCGAGGAGGTTCAGCACGGCGGTGTACGGACTCTTGGTGACCTCGGCGGTGTCCCACGGCAGCAGAGTGACGACGACGAGGATGGAGCCGACGTAGAAGATCAGGATTCGCCAGGCGACGCTGCGCATGCTCTTGCGGACCGCCCTGACCGGATCCTTCGCCTCACCTGCGGCGATGGTGACCAGTTCGGTGCCGAAGTACGAGAAGAACACCGTCAGGGTGGCGATCAGCAGCGGGGTGAGACCGTTCGGGAACAATCCACCGTGCCCGAGCAGGTTCGAGGTGCCGGGAGAATCGAAGTGCGGCAGGACGCCGAGGATTGCGGCGACGCCGACACCGATGAACAGCACGATCGCCGTCACCTTGATCATCGCGAACCAGAATTCGAATCGCGCGAAGGACGTGACCGCCGCCAGATTCACCCCGGTCAGCGCCGTCATGAAGATCAGTGCGTACAACCAGGTGGGCACGGCGGGGATCAGTTGGTTCGCGATCGCGGCGCCGGCGACCGCCTCGAAGGCGACTGTCACGCACCAGTGATACGCGTAGAGCCACCCGACGGAAAGCCCGGCCCACGAACCGAGTTCGCGGGATGCGTAGGTCGAGAACGAACCGGTCTCGGGACTCGCGGTGGCCAGTTCGGCGAGCATCCGCATCACCAGGATGATGAGGAGCCCGGTGAACAGGTAGACCAGGACTATGCCCGGGCCTGCGGAGGAGATCGCCTTGCCGCTGCCGACGAACAGACCGGCACCGATGACGCCGCCGATGCCGATCATCGTGAGCTGACGAGTGTTGATGGAGTGCTCGAGAGTTTCCGAGCTGGAAATCGAGGTTGGCACGATGCCTTCTTCCGTGTAACGCGGATGTGACCCAGGTAACTGTGTGTCAGCCATGAAACACGTCATCGCCGCGGTATGCAAGTCAATTTGCACCCTGTCTACTAGATGCAATTTCAGGTCGCGTTCGCAGAAATGCGCCCCCACCAGCCCGAACACCGAACGGTCAGGTCGCGGATGACACACGAAATGAAGTTCGCCGCGAAGGCGATTGCCCGCGCCACGACCCGAATCACCAGGCGCCACAACGGGAGACGGGATCGCAACCGGCTTGTCACGCTGTAGAATTGCACTTTCACATCATCATGCAATTCTACTTGCATATACTCCGGCGATGCGGTTGTATGGATGACAGAAGCCCTTCCCGGAAGCACCGCGATCGGCAGCACCCCTGCGGCCACACCATCAGCGGGACAACGCATTACAACCAGATCGACGAGAAAGTGACGTGAGACGATGACGACCGTCCTGGCAACCCGTTCGGGTTCGACCGCGACCCTGGCCCTGAACCGCCCCGACCGCCTCAACGCGGTGAGCGAGGAGCTGTACCAGACGCTGATCGACGAGCTGGTCGCGGCGGATACCGATCCGGACGTGCGCGCGGTCGTGATCACCGGCACCGGCCGCGCGTTCTGTGTCGGCGCCGATTTGAAGGCCCACAAGTCCGGCACCCGCAGCCGGGAAGAGCAGGCCCACTACCTCGACCTCGGTCAGAGAGTCTGCGAGCAGATTCAGACGATGGACACCCCGGTGGTTGCCGCGGTCAACGGATACGCACTCGGTGCCGGCGCGGAAATGGCGGTCAGCGCCGACTTCCTCGTCGTCGCCGAGGACGCCCAGATGGGCTTTCCCGAGGTCGGCATCGGCACCTTCGTCGGCGGGGGCGTCACCAACCGGCTCCCGCGCCTCGTCGGACTGCGGCGGGCCACCGACATGCTGATCCTCGGCGAACGCTTCACCGGCGCCCAGGCGCTGGAGTGGGGACTGGCGCACTCGGCCGTCGTCGCGGACGAGCTACTGGACGCGGCGTATGCGCTCGCCGACACCCTTGCCGGGAAGGCCCCACTCTCGCTCGCCCGGATGAAGGCGGCGCTGCGGCGTAACGACCCCCTCGACATCGTCCTCGAGACCGAGCCGCAGGAGTTGCTGGCGCTGATGAGCACACAGGACTGGGCCGAAGGTGTGGCCGCATTCGCCGAGCGCCGCACCCCGATCTTCGAGGGAAAGTAGCGATGACAACGATGGCTCAGCCCTCCCCCGCCCCGGTCGCTCCTGCCCCGCCCGCCGGAACCCGCACTGCGCTCCAGCGCCTCTTCGATCCTCGCTCCATCGCGATCGTCGGCGCCTCGACCAGCCCGACCAAGCGCGGCTTCCAGGCCGTGCGCGCGCTGCAGCAGGCCGGGTACGAGCACCCGGTGTACCCGGTCAACCCGAATGCAACCGAGATCCTCGGACTCGAGGTCGTCCCCTCGATCGACGGACTGCCCTACGGCGTCGACGTCGCCCTCATCGCCCTGCCCGGCGCCGCCGTACCCGACGCCGTGCGCGAGTGCGCGGCGGTCGGCATCGCCGGAGCGGTGGTGCTGGCCAACGGATTCAAGGAAACCGGAGACTCCGGGGCCGACCTCGACGCCGACCTCGCGCGAGCGATCGCCGAGACCGGTGTGCGGGTGATCGGTCCCAACACCTCCGGGATGCTCAACGTCTCCACCGGCGCGAACCTGGTGGGCCTGCAGGACGTGCCCAAGGGCCCGATCAGCGTGGTCACCCAGAGCGGAAACATGCTGCTGTCCCTGGTCAACGACAACCGCGCTCTGAAAGGTCCCGGCTTCCACGCCTACGTCGGTCTCGGCAACCAGGCCGACGTCCGCTACGACGAATGTGTCACCGAACTCGCCCGCGACACCGGCACCGGTGCCGTCGCCATCCACTCGGAGGGTTTCGCGGACGGCCGGGCGTTCCTGGTCGCCGCGGCGAGCGCGGTGCGGGAGAAGCCGGTGGTGGTACTGCGCGGCGGCCGCTCCGAGGTCGGGCAGCGCACCGCGCTCTCTCATACCGGGTCGATCGCTGGTTCGGACGCTGTCGCCACCGCGGTGCTGCGCCAGGCCGGTGCGGAATTGGTAGACCGCTCGGACGAACTGGCCGTCGTGGCAGGAGCAATGTCCACCACCGCGCCGATCGCGTCCGGCCGCAAGGTTGCAATCCTGTCCGACGGCGGCGGCCACGCCACCCTGGCCGCCGACGCACTGACCGCGCGCGGAATCGAACTCGCGCAGATCGGTGACCGGACCCAGCGGGTCCTGCGTGATCTGCTCGGCGGGCCGGCGTCGGTGGTCAACCCCGTCGACGTGGCCGGGGCCACCGACGCCGATCCCGCGGTGTTCGCCGACGCGGTGGACGCCCTGATGCGCGACCCAGCGGTCGGATTGGTGCTGATCGTGGGACTGTACGGCGGTTATCACCTGCGGTTCGACGCCAGCCTGACAGACGTCGAGGACGCCACCGCCGACCGGCTCCTCGAGCTGACCACCGCCCACCGGGTTCCCCTGCTGGTGCAGAGTTGTTACGCCGGGGACACTGTCTCCAACCACGACCGCCTGCGCGCCGGTGGGGTCCCGGTGATCAGTTCCATCGATCACGCCGTCCGGGTGGTCGCCGCACTGGACCGGCGCGGACGACGCCTAGCCACCGCGTCACAACGTTCGCCCCTCACCCTGCCCGCCCCCGCACCTCGTGCTGCGGTGGGAACGGGAATTCTGGACGAGCCGACCGCCCGCGCCTTCGTCGAGGACGCCGGGATCGACATCGGCGGATGGACCTTCGCCCGCACCGTCGACGAGGTCGTCACCGCGGTCGTCGCATGTGGGCGGCCGTGTGCACTGAAAATCGTCTCGCCGCAGGTGATCCACAAGTCCGACGTCGGCGGCGTGAAACTGAACGTCGTCGGCGCCACCGCCGCGGAGAATGCACAGGCGATCATCGACGCGGTCACCGAGAACGTGCGCGGCGCGGTGATCGACGGCATCGTCGTCACCCCGATGGCCGATCAGGGCGTCGAACTCCTCGTCGGCGCCACCCACGACCCGATCTTCGGCCCGGTGGTGGCATTCGGCAGCGGTGGTGTGATGGTCGAAGCCCTCGAGGACGTCACCTTCCGCGCGGCGCCGTTCACCGAGATCGAAGCCCACGAAATGATCGACGAGACCATCGCCTCCCGCATGCTCGACGGCTACCGCCACCTTCCGGTGGTCGACCGGACGGCGCTGGCCAGGTTCCTCGTCCGCGTCGGTGACATCGTCGCAGCGCACCCGGAGATCAGCGAACTCGATCTCAACCCCGTCATCGCCTCGAACACCGGGATCGTCCCCGTGGACGTGCGGATCGTCCTGTCCGACACTCTTTCTGGAGCACACGCATGAGCGACCCCCTGCTGACCGACCGCACCGGCGACACCGTCGTCTGGACCCTCGACAACCCCGAGGCCCGGAATCCCATCTCCGAGGCCGACACCATCGACGCGCTCGAGGAGGCCGTCACCGCGGTCAACCGCGACCCCAGCGTGCGGGTGGCGATCCTCACCGGCGCCGGCTCCGCGTTCTCCTCCGGCGGCAACGTCAAACACATGCGCGACAAGGAAGGCATGTTCGGCGGGTCTCCCGCCGAACTCCGCCAAGGCTATCGGCACGGCATCCAGCGCATCCCGAAAGCGCTGTACCACTGCGAGATCCCGACGATCGCCGCCGTGAACGGGGCAGCCATCGGCGCCGGCTGCGACCTGGCAATGATGTGTGACCTGCGGATCGCCTCGACCACCGCGCAGTTCGCCGAAAGCTTCGTCAAGGTCGGCATCATTCCCGGCGACGGAGGCGCCTGGCTGCTGCCCCGTGCCATCGGCATGGCCCGGGCCAGTGAGATGGCCTTCACGGGTGAGGCGATCGACGCGCAGACCGCACTCGAGTGGGGCATGATCTCCGCGGTCACCGAGCCCGAGCACCTTCTGACCGCCGCACACGAACTCGCGTCCCGGGTGTCGGCAAACCCACCGCACGTGCTTCGGATGACCAAGCGGCTGCTGCGCGAAGGGCAGCACCAGAGCCTCGAGAGCATCCTCGAGCTGTCGGCGGCCATGCAGGCTGTTGCGCATCACACCGAAGACCACCACGAGGCTGTCGGGGCCATGCTCGAACGGCGAGCCCCGCAGTTCAGCGGCCGATGAACGCCCGTATCGACGAGACCACGGTCGCCGGACTGCGATGGGTGGTGGTGACGGGTGAACGCATCGCCGCGTTCACCCTGCTGGGTGAGTACGCCCGCGCCTCGATCACCACCGTGCAGAACCAGTTACCCGAACGCGAAGGCCTGCACGCCTTCACCCGCAGTGGTCGCGGACGACGCATCCTGGCCGACGTGGCGACGGCCACCGAACAGGCGTACCCGCACCTCACCGCCGAGCTGCGTGCGCTCGCGGCCGGCGCCACGCTGCCCTACGAGGATTTGCTGCTGGCCAATCTGCGCGGCGACCTCGGTGTCGACGACGGCACCGGTTGCACGGACCTCGCCTGGCGCGGCACATCGTCGTTCATCGCGCACAACGAGGACGGCGCCCCCGCCCTCGACGGACACTTCATGCTCCTGACCCTGCACATCGACGGTGACCTGCCGGTCACCGTGCAGTGGTATCCCGGGTTCCTGCCTTCCAACACACTCGCCGCCAACGCCGCCGGACTGGTGTGGGGCATCAACCACATCCAGGTCACCACTCCGATCGCCGCCCCCGGCCGCCATTTCGTCGCCCGCCGACTGCAGCAGTGCACCACCTTCACCGACGCCGTCGACTTTCTGCGCACCCACCCCAGCGCCGGCGGCTTCGCCTACACGATCGGCGATACCCACACCGGTCGCGCCGCCCTCGTCGAAACCGCCGCGGGGCGTCACGCCGTCCGTGAACTCTCATCCGACAGAGCATTCGAATGGCACACCAACCACATCCGGTTCATGCCCGACCCACCGGACCGGGCGCCGTCGGGAGCCGCCACCGCCAATCTCGGGCAGCGCGACGAAAGTCTTGCTCGGGGCAGGGTCCTCGAAAACATCACCCCGGCCGTCGAACCCGGCGTCGACTGGTTCGACCGAGTTCTGGCCGGATCCCCCGTTCCCACCGGCGTCCACCGCACCGCCGCGGGCGACGACCCCCTCGCCACCCTGTGCACCACCGTGACCAACCTGACCGACCGAACCATCTTCATCCGCAGCCGACACGACCGAACAGCGACACTCTCGCTGGCCGACTTCGTCGCGGGACCGCCCTCCGCTGAACGATCGGCGACCGAGTGACGTAACGCGCAGGACTTCGCCCGATGTAGCCGCTGCTACATTTTCCTGGTGACGAGTGAGGGAACCGGAGCGCGCTGGCTGACGGAACCCGCCGCCGACAGCGAACGGCCATGACCGGCGCCGCGTCACCGGCCGCGCGGTGGCGGATGTGGCCGCTGTACGCGGCCGGTTTCACCACGGCCTTCGGGGCGCATGCCGTCGCGGCGAACCTCGCCTTCGACCTCGAGGACCCGGCCGGCTCCCTCCTGTATCTCGGTCTGCTGCTGGCGCTGTACGACGGCGCCGAGGTAGTGCTCAAACCCGTGTTCGGGACACTCGCCGACCGGATCGGTGCCCGACCGGTCCTGCTCGGAGGCCTCATCGGATTCGCCGCGGCCTCCGCCCTGTTCGTCGTGGTGGGCGACTCGGACTGGCTGTGGTCGGCCCGGCTCGGGCAGGGCGCCGCCGCGTCCGCGTTCTCCCCGGCCGCGAGTGCGCTGGTCGCGCGGATGACGCCGAAAGCCGGGCACGGCACCGCATTCGGAACATACGGCTTCTACAAGAGCCTCGGCTACACACTCGGCCCACTGCTGGGCGGCGTGCTGGTGTGGCTCGGCGGCCTCACACTGCTGTTCGCGGTGATGACCGCCCTCGCGCTCACCATCGCGGCATGGGCGGCGCGCGTGGTGCCCGCGCTGCCACCCCTGCCGCGCGATCGACAGACCGTCCTGGACCTGGCACGCCGTCTGACGGATCGGGCGTTTCTCCGGCCCACCGTCGCACTCGCGTTCGCAACCTCGGCGCTGTCGGTGGGAGTGGGATTCCTGCCGGTCGCCGGTGCCGCCGCCGGGCTCGGCTCGGTCGCGACCGGCGCTGCCGTGTCCGTCCTCGCCGCCTGCGCCGCCCTCGTGCAGCCGCGAGCCGGGCGGGCACTGGACGCAGGTCGCATCTCGGCCGGCACCGGAACGGCTCTGGGCCTGCTGATCACCGCCACCGGACTCGGGTGTGCAATGCTCCCCGGCCTGCTCGGTGTGCTGCTCTCAGCAGTGGTCATCGGCACCGGGACGGGACTGATCACCCCGCTGGCTTTTGCGTCGCTGGCCGGCTCGACTCCCGACGAAAGGATGGGACAGACCATGGGTGCCGCCGAACTCGGACGCGAACTCGGCGACGCAGGAGGACCTCTACTCGTCGGAGGCGTCGCCGCGGTCGCCACACTCACCGCCGGGTTCGGCGCCATCGCCGCGCTCACCCTCGTCGTCGGCGCCGGGACCGCGGCCGCACCGCTCCGCCGCCATCTCGGCGTCGTCTCGCCGGACGACGAGTGACAGCAACGACAACAACTGGTCGGTCTCGGCTCAGCGATGGCCCAGATCGATTGAGACAAATGGCAATCGTCAGGTTTGGTTCGAGTTCAACTTGTGCTTGATGCAGAGCTGCTGGGCCAAAGCCCGTTTCCCGCCGTTGCCGCACCGTGGTGAGGCTGATCACCGGGGTGATCGGCGAGGGCTTCGACAGCGGCGGCCACGAAGAACGGCGGGAACGACAGCTTCATACCTATCGTCTCGGCGGTCCGCGAGCACCAGGCGACCATCGAGACCGAGATTGGTGACCTTCTTCCATAAGATCTTGGCGATATCTCCCGCAGATCGAGCTAGCGGCCGGATCAGTCGTGGAGGGCGAGCGGGTGGTCGTCCCCAAAACGCGGCGACGACTTCACATGCACGCATTTGTTCCTCCACCTCGATAGGTACTGCGGGTTGGACCCGGACCCGAAATTGCACGGCCCAGTGGGACACCTCGATTCGTCCCATTCGGACACGATGATGCGAAAAGTGTCGAACGTGTCGTCCGGGTGCACGTATTCGCCTTACCGGCGAGTCACGACGTCGAGGCCACCGTTTCCCGACGGCCCCAGTACCGGCCGGAACGTGGGAGCAGTGCGCCAGCTGTCGGTGATCTGTCCGACGATGCGGATGGTGAGTCCGACCGCCACCAGCAGATGTTCTCGTAGGCGTCTATTCCGCCTGCCGCGTACGTCGATGGATTCGTCACGCAGATATGCCGTCAGCTCCGCGCCGTCGAAATCCAACGCACAGCACAAATCAATCGCGCATTGCTGTGCATGGTGCATCGAAGCGCCCGGCAATACAGGTATCAGGTCTCCTTTGGGGCGAATTCACCTTCCCGCAGGAGGATTCGACCGTCTCGTGATGTCGAGAACCGAGCGTGGATTACGATCGTCATTGCGAGAGAGGGAAGACTGCACCCCGAACAACAGTCCACGCAGTTCCACGCGAGCGGCTGGCCGTACACCTACGCTTCCCCCATCAACGCAGCACGAATATGCGATCTGCTAGCCAGTGATCACGGAAGTTACGTGCGATACGACCTCACATTGGATGAACCGTGGGAGTCAGTAGCCGAACGGGCCCTGATGATTCGCGAAACCTCCCTTCGCCCCACCCGGGCTGGCGGCTCGCCGGCCGCTGTGCCGACCTCACACCACCGCAACGGCGAAACCGGCACACGTCACTTCGGCGAACCCGCGTCCTTCTGGCGGCGTCGATGAAACCGCTCACGCTGCTCATCGAGCAAGATCACACCACGGCGCCGGACGCGATGATCTTCACGAGCAATCAGCAGTCGCACCGAGGTGGTCCGTCGCTCGAGGTCCGCCGCGCACCTTGCCGCGTTCTCATCGTTGAGCAGGCACGCCGCTGCACGGTCGCAGCCGATCAGGATCTGCTCGTAGGTAAGCCGTATCGGCTCCTGTTCGTCGAGCCGCGACACCGCCAAGTCTTCAATCAGTTGTAGCGGAAGCCGCGCCAGCCGATAGTTCACGCGTAGGAGGGCCATGGATAGGGAGCCGAGTGTCACCCGCGGAATCGTAGGCTCGCCAAAGGCACTTGCACAGAGTCTTAGGTCCCGTTGATGTCCGTGCATTCCGGGGAGCGCTCATGCCGAGTTTGGCTGTCGTATCGATCACCATGCCACATCGAATCGACCTCGACGCTCACCGGCCAGGCGGGTCTCGGCGCCGATCACACTGAGCCCCAGACGGTCCCCCACGCGAAAGTCCCATCTCCAGGCCGAATGGAACACGCTGCAACGACTCGGTATTACGTCACTCGACCAGGAATGTCAGCGATTCACATTCTGGTTCGCCCCTCCATCCGGATCTCGCCACCCGGCGCATCGCGGAAAGTAGCGGTCGTGCCCTCGGACAGATGAACAACGAGTGCGAAGCCCGTCTCTCTGCGCAGGTCGCTGCTCGGCGTCCGCGTTACGCCACAGGCGGGTATTCGTTCGGCCCCGCATAACGCTTGACCAACTCAATCCCTGCGCACAGTGAGCCGATCCAGCACTGGCGGCGGTCAATGTCGGCGATCCCGTGTTTCACCGGAGGGTTTCGCGCGTTCTGAACATGGACAGTTGCCTAGTGGCGCTCCCGACAGCAATGCGGTACAAACGAAGCCCTGCAACTAGATTGCGATCCAAGTCACTCCTCATCATTACCGGAGGAGACAAACAAACCCCGCAGGCGGCCTGCCAATCAGACCCCGATTCTACCGCCGCCTGCATCGATCCCTTGCGAATGGAGCATGGAATGCATCCCTCGCTACCCATGAAACAGTGGAGACGCGGCGGTAAGGAACGCTTCACCCATCCAGACTGCGGTGCGGTTGCCTCATTTTCTTGTAGCCATGCCCGCCTGGATGGTCACCAACTCACTGGGCGCCACCGCAGCGATCGTCGCCGCGACATTCGCCGGCCTCATCGCGGCACCGGTGATGCTTCGACCCTCTCCATGATTCGCGCCCCACGCCCGGGTCGACCACATCCCGTCGACGTCCCAGAAATCGTAAAGGCTCGGTAGCCATATGCCCTGGACTGTTGTGGTCATCGCCGTCACGTTGATTGTGGTGGTCGCCTCCCTCAGCGCAGCGCTCGCCGCGGATGCGATGTCGCACCGTCACAGCAATGAACCCGAACAGTCAAGTATCAGTGAATTCAGGACTGCCCCCGCGCCGTCCATCAGGATCCACACTCCCCACTGGCGCCGCACCGCTGTGCAGGCGTGGACAATCTGTGGTGTCGCCTCGGTGATTGCGATTGCAATCGTTGGATTGCTGACGTCAGCTCGATGAGGGCAGGCCCTCATCGCGGTGCCAGCACTGGCACCGTGCCGCCTCTCGACCACCCGTAGATGCAAGCGCGTGCAGGCACCCTACGGCCAAAGGATCGCACCAGAATCACCAGAGACGCAAAAGACGACGGCGTCCCACAGCGGCGCCGGCGAACGAATCGATGCCCGACGCGTCTCGTCGGGACAACCCGAGCACAACAAACTGCCCGTCGTTGCAGCGCACGAGAGCCTGCACGACTCAGTCGCAACAACTATGACTGTGCCCCGTCACGCCCAACTCGGTGGCCACCGCCGACACCGACATCTCACCCACCTACTTCTGGGCGTCAGACAGGCCCACCACGGCTCCGGTGCCGTCGTGCGCCGGGGCCCCCGGGACCACGGCATCGCAAAACGGCCGCCAGATCGCCCCGTGGGCACGCGCAATCGCCGTCAGATTCACCTCGGCGTCCACCTGGATCGCGCCCTCGTTGTCGACCCACATATCCAAATCCCGGGTCAACGGCACCACATCGAACCATCGGCACCAGGTGGCGGCGCTGCGAACGACCTTCCACACCAGGCGGCGAGCCGTCATCGAGTACACCACCCATACCATTGGATAAGTTACTAACCAATAGTATGGTCCGGGTATGACATCGGTTGATGACGGACAGCGGTGGCCGCCCGTCGCGCATGAGGAGCATCCCTGGGTCAGTACCACCGGCGACTACGGATCTCGACGCGAACGTCGCCTCACCGCCGGCCCCTATCGCGCGGCGGTGCCGCCGTTCATCGCGAACCGGACCATCTCACTGAACGACGAACTGCAGGCACTGACGGAGGAAGCGGCGACCGAACTCACCCGCTTCGACGCCGAGGTCGGCCACATCACCGCCCCGTTCGCATCCATTCTGCTCCGCACCGAGAGTGCATCGAGCTCAGAGATCGAGAACCTCACCAGCGGGGCACGCCAGATCGCGCTGGCCGAACTCGGTGAGTACGCCTCCCGCAACGCCCGCCTGATCGTCGGAAACGTCCGGGCCATGCAGGCCGCATTGGAGTTGTCCGACCGCATCGACGCCGACGCGATCCTGCAGATGCACCGGGCACTGCTCGAACACGGCGATCCGAACATCGCCGGCCGATGGCGGCAACAGCAGGTCTGGATCGGCGGCGGAAACCTCGGCCCACACACCGCGCAATTCGTCCCCCCACACCATGACCGCGTTCCCGAACTGATCGACGACCTGATCGCCTTCGCCAACCGCGTCGACGTACCCGTGGTCGCCCAAATAGCGGTCGCACACGCACAGTTCGAAACCATCCACCCGTTCCCTGACGGCAACGGACGCGTCGGTCGCGCCCTGATTCAGGCGATGCTGCGCGGCGGACAGCTCACCCGCAGCGTCGCCGTCCCGGTGTCCGCAGGCCTCCTGCCCGACACCGCCACCTATTTCCAAGCCCTCGACGAGTACCGGTCGGGCAACCTCGAGCCGATCATGCTGTCGATCGCGGAAGCATCATTCGCCGCCATCGCCAACGGCCGCACCCTCGTTCGAGACCTGGAAACGGTTCGAGCCGACTGGCGCACCCGGGTGACGGCGCGACGAGACGCGGCGGTACACCGCCTCGCCGACCTCCTCCTTCGCCAACCGGCCGTCGATAGCAAACTCGTAACCTCCACGCTGCGGGTCACCGGCGCCAACGCGCAAATCGCTATCGACCGCCTGGTCGACGCCGGAATACTCACCCAGATCACCGACGGACGACGCAACCGGATCTGGCAAGCCAAGGACGTCGTCCATGTCCTCGACGAATTCGCCGCCCGCGCCAAACGCCGCCGAGGATGAATGCGGTGGGTTCTCACTCCCGACAGTGGAATCAGAGCACCGCCCCACTACTACGCCGATCCAATACACGATCCCCTGAGAGTGCGTCTCATGTGGAGGGCTTCTTGTAGCAGGTGAGTGCGGCGGCGAGGCGAGGAAGCCGGCAAAGTGTTCGCCATGGCGCTCGTAGCGGACGGTCATACGTCGGTGGCCGGTGAGCCAGGCAGATGGGGTCGGCCCCGCGGCGAGGTGTCTGGTGAGGCAGATCCTTTCCGCGCGGCCTCCCGCCGAACCGGACTTGATGGTTTCCCGATCATCCGGCTCTCCGGTAATGGATCCGAATACGCAGATCAGTAGCGCCGGTCGGGATGAGTGCTGCCACCGCCATGGGTGGACCTTTCTGGTGGGGCCGTGTGGTGGCAGCATCCCGAAGGTGACCAATGCCCCGGCGGGGTCGATCCCGAGTGCCTAGACTGCTACGGATGGCTCGAATTGTCTCCGAGACTCTCGACAACGGCCTACCCCTGCATCGGATTCGCGTCGATGGCACGCGGGCAACCACCATCCTGATCGCCTTCGACGCGGGCGCACGCGCCGAGCGGCGCGATGAGAATGGAATGGCACATTTCCTCGAGCACGTGGTGTTCAAGGGCGGCGAGAAATACGAAGATCACCGCACCATCAACCGCACCGCGGAGCACTTGGGCGCTCGGACGAACGCGGCGACTTCCCACGACCTCGTCGCGTTTCACATCACAGTTCGCGCGGAGGCGGCACCGCAGGCCATCGACCTGGTGACCGACTTCGTCGCCCGACCCCGGCTCGACGACAACCATCTCGACAAGGAGCGCGGCGTGGTCGCCCAGGAGATCGCCCGCTACCTCGACCAGCCCGCCTACGTCGCGAATCGAAT
This sequence comes from Rhodococcus sp. T2V, assembly GCF_029269925.1. Taxonomy (NCBI): domain Bacteria; kingdom Bacillati; phylum Actinomycetota; class Actinomycetes; order Mycobacteriales; family Nocardiaceae; genus Rhodococcus; species Rhodococcus sp. T2V. The sequence goes on along the minus strand of NZ_JARJBD010000090.1, from coordinate 1,861 downwards.
GAGCGCTCTCGCAACTTTCGGCGACCACCCGCTCGGCCGTCCCGTCCTCGGCCGAGTAGAACACCTGCCCACCTTCACGCGTGCGGCGCTTCTGTCGTTCCGGCAACGCCGCTGGGCTGGGTGTCGCGGCAGCGCATTCATCGTTGGCAATACCGACCACGTCTCCGACGATGGCGAAACATCCGACCTGTTCGAACGGTTCCCCACGCTCGAAGAGCCGGAGCCCTACGAATCGGCACCCGATTTTCTGCCGCGGACGCTGGTCGAGCGGCGTGACACCAATCAGTCCCATTTGCGAATGAGTTACCGCCTCGACTACGACGTCACCGATGCCAAGGCACGGGCCGCGGCGAGGATCTGCGCGATCATTCTCGGCGGCTCACCGAGCTCCAGATTCAACGACGAGATCCGCGAACAGCGGGGGCTGTGCTACTCGATTTCGGCGGGCATCCGCGCGTGTGCCGACGTCGCGGTGCTGAACCTCGCCGCCGGCCTCGCGTCCGCGAATTGTGTCGAGGCATACACGCGAATGCGCGAGATCGTCGCCGAACTGTGTGCCCGGGGACCGACCGATGAGGAAGTCGCACGAGCACGCGCGGTCGCTGCCGGGCGTCGGGTGCTGGCGTTCGAGGACACCTACACGGTGGCGCTGCACGCGGCACACCAGGCGATCGTCCACCATGGCGATCTCGATCCGGACGCCCTCATCGCCGACCTGGACGCGGTCACCCTCGATGACGTACACGACATCGCCAGTGCCATCGATCAGGACAAGCCGTCCGTTGCCTGCCTCGGTCCGCACGACGCAGAGGAATTTTGAGCTGCGCGCAGTCATCGCGGCAGCGATCGCGCCCACACCGCCGAGGTACAGCACGGCGGCGCGAGCGTTGTCCACGCGCTTCTCGGATATGGAGTTGGGATAACGTCCGGTGTCGACGAGCAAGCAGGACCTTGCCCCGGCCAGATCGACGCGTTCACCCGGGTCTGGATCCGGCGAGCTTCACGAGGACGCGCAGGCGCGCCGGGCGTCGTACCAGGCGATCGTCCACCATGGCGAACCGACCCAACGACCGATGCGGACCCCGAACTTACCGAGGGGCTTACGTGACGGAGTTACCCGGCGCCGGGTGGACGGGGTCGATCCAGGGCACATGCTCGGGGTCGGGCACGCCCTCGATGTTCAGGTTTACCACCACCGGTTCCTGGCCGCTGCGCGCCACCACACACTCCAACGGCTCGTCGTCGAGGGCGTTGATCTCCTGGTGCGGCACGTAGGGTGGCACGAAGATGAACCCGCCGGGCCCGACCTCCGCGGTGTACTCCAAGCGCTCGCCCCACCGCATTGCGGCCCGACCGCGGACGACGTAGATCACGCTCTCCAGCTCACCGTGGTGGTGGGCGCCGGTGCGGGCGCCGGGACGGATCGTGACCGTGCCCGCCCAGATCTTGTCGGCGCCGGCTCGGTCGTGGGTGATGGCGGCGGCCCGGTGCATGCCCGGCGTCTGCGGTGTGTTGGGGTCGAGCGAATCGGGCGGGATAACTCGTACCCCGTTGCTGCGCCAGTCGGGGGTCTCGCTGTTCATGGCTTTCGGTCCTCCCTTCCGATCCTGCCGCGCCCCCGGCTCTGGAACAAGCCTTCACCTGATTCGACGGGCAGTCGCAACCCCGATGGGTTCCCGCACAGGCGTTGGCGTACGTGGATCGCCGCAGCCGAACTCGGCGGGGTGGTCCATCCGTGCCCGTTCGGGCAGGGTGGGGCGAGCCCGTTGCGGACATCCCGGTCATCGCGTCTGCGAGTGCGTGGATCTCGAACGCAACCCGCACATCGTCGACGCCGTCCTCACGGTCGCAGACCCGCATG
>NZ_JARJBD010000009.1:0-189180 GCF_029269925.1 Rhodococcus sp. T2V | reverse complement strand
CCGGCGTCATGGCCGGACCGCTCGTGCGCTCGTCGTACCGCGCCGGCCGCCTCTACGCGCAGGCGAAAGCAAGTCGAGAGAAGCCTCTTTCGCCAACCGGAGAGGCCTCCTGACACTCAACCGACCACGTGCACGTCGACACCGTCGGCGAAACGGTACGGATGGGCGGACAGGACCGGGCCCAAACTTTTCCGGAGACGGGAGATCTCGGCGCGCACGGCCACCATGTGGTCGCGGTCACCGAACAACGACACGCTCAGCGACGCGGCATCGATTCCAGCAGAACCGCTTTCGGTCAAAACACGCAGTATCTGCGCATGGCGCGGTGAGAGCGCGCGGGTCCAACTCGTATCGCCCCGCACCGTTGCTCGCGGGGACTCACCGAGATCGAGTTCCACTCCGATGGTCGTCGGCCTGCCTTCGCGTCGCACCAGCCAGCCGTCACCGAGCGGTTCCGGCACACACAGCCCCAACCCGGGCACCAACAGCGGCGTGCCGGGGCACGGAGGTGACACCCGGTCGGGGGCGGCGAGCCCCCGGGCGTCGGCGACCCAGCCGTGCCGGTCCACCACGAGGGCCGGACCGGCGGTTGCCCCGAGCACCGGTGCCGCATGACCGCGAAGCTTCTCCAGGTTGATCGTGTGCTCCTGCCACAGTGTGGCCTCGGCCAACCGCACCGCCGTCTGTACCAGCGCCACCGTCGTCGGATGAACCGACATCGCCGAGCCACTGATGTCGACGACGCCGAGCACTTCACCACTCCGGGGATCGTGCACCGGAGAGCCCGTGCACGACCAGCCACGATGCGACCGTGCGTAATGCTCCGCCGAGAACAGTTGCACAGGAGCATCTTCCACCAACGCCGTCCCGATGGAGTTCGTACCCACCGAACTTTCGGACCATCGGGCCCCCTCCATGAATCCCAGGGCATCGGCGGCCTTCCGCAGGCCACGGGACCCTTCCCGCCACAGGACCACCCCGTCGGAGTCTGCGATCACCACGATGAAATTCGCGTCCTCCGCCACCTGAGCCAACGCGCTGCGAAGCTCCGGAAGAACCGAACGCAGGGCAGTACGCGTCCGCCGGGCTTCGACCTCGGCGCAGTCGGCCAGCACCACGTCCTCACAACTGTCGGGACTCACGCCGTCCGCTTGTAGCCGCGACCACGACCTGCCGACGATCTCGCGCGGCTGCGCCGGTGGTCGCCGACCCGACAGCACCGCATCGTGAACTTGACTCAACAACCGTGCGTGCCGGGGAAGATCCACCCCCGAGCCGACAGCGGGAAGGCGGTGCCGAACCGAACCGGTAGTACTCACACCTCCGAGCCTACCGGGAATGTGAGCGCCGAACCATGGCCGGGCTCGGCACATTTTCATTGGGAGAGAACGCAATCGGTTCGAAACGCGTCACAATGCAATCGGCTGCAACCCTTGAACAGTCACGGCAGACGATGCTTGGCTCCCCTGTGAGGACGATCACATCGGAGAGGAGTCAGGAATGAGCATCGAGGGCAAGGTCGCGTTGATCACCGGCGCGGGCCAGGGCATCGGACGCGCGATCGCGTTGCGGCTGGCGTCGGACGGCGCCGACATCTCGCTCGTCGACGTCAACGCCGACCGGATCAACGCGGTGGCCGACGAGGTCCGGGCGGCGGGTTCGAAGGCCATCTCGTTGGTCGCCGACGTGACGGACCGCGATCAGGTCCGGTCCGCCGTCGACCGGACCGAGCGCGAATTGGGCGGGTTCGACATCATCGTGAACAATGCGGGCATCGCGCAGGTCGACCCGATCGCCGACGCGACACCGGAGGACGTGTCGCGGATCCTGGCCGTCAACGTCGAAGGTGTGCTGTGGGGCATCCAGGCCGGGGCCGCGAAGTTCCGGGCGCGGGGGCACGGCGGGAAGATCGTCAACGCGTCGTCGATCGCCGGCCACGAGGGATTCGCAATGCTCGGCGTGTACTCGGCGACGAAGTTCGCGGTCCGCGCACTCACCCAGGCCGCGGCGAAGGAGTACGCGTCCGACGGCATCACCGTCAACGCCTACTGCCCCGGTGTCGTCGGCACCGACATGTGGGTCACCATCGACGAGCGTTTCGCGGATCTCACCGGGGCGCCGAAGGGTGCCACGTTCGAGAAGTTCGCCGGCGGCATCGCCCTCGGCCGTGCACAGACACCCGAGGACGTCGCGGCGTACGTGTCGTATCTGGCCGGACCGGACTCCGACTACATGACCGGACAGGCCGGACTGATCGACGGCGGCCTCGTGTACCGGTAGGCAGGGCGTTCCAGGCCAAGGCTGGGCGGTGGTGGTTTCGCGGCGGCAGTCGCGGGTAGACGAGGTGGTGACGCGTCAGTGAGTTCGGGATGAAAGGGGGCAGCGATGAACGTCGGCGACCTCGTCGAACGCACCGCCCGGTTGCGAGCCGATCTGCAAACGCTCGAACACCGGATCAAGGAGTTGACCGACGCGTTCGACCTTCTCCACAGCACAGCCGACGGCGCTTCGCGCGAAGGGGTGATCGACAGTCTCAGCGACGCCCGGCTGGACCTGAGCACCGCGGACAGGCACCTCGAGACCGCGGTGCGAAACGCCGAGAAGCTGTCGATGGACTGAACCCCGGCACCCCGCGAGCATCTGCTCGCGGGGTGCCGGGTCAGGTGACGGTTGGCCGGCCCGGAGCCGACCGACCACCGTGATCAGTCGAGGTCGAACCGGTCGAGGTTCATCACCTTGTCCCACGCGGACACGAAGTCCTGCACGAACTTCTGCTGCGCGTCGTCGGTCGCGTAGACCTCGGCGAGGGCACGCAGTTGCGAGTTCGAACCGAACACGAGATCGACGGCTGTGGCTGTCCACTTGGCGTCGCCCGTGACGCGGTCGCTGCCCTCGTAGACGTTCTCGGCGGAGGCTGCTCCCTTCCACACCGTCCCCATGTCGAGGAGGTTGACGAAGAAGTCGTTCGTCAGCACCTCGGGCCGGTCGGTGAAGACGCCGTGCGCCGTCTGCCCGAAGTTGGCGTTCAGCGCACGGAGGCCGCCGATCAGGACCGTCAACTCCGGGGCGGTCAGATTCAGCATGTAGGCCCGCTCGACCAGAAGCGCCTCGGCAGGCAACTTCTCTCCCGGCCGGAGGTAGTTGCGGAACCCGTCGGCCCTCGGTTCGAGCACCGCGAACGACTCGACGTCGGTCTGCTCCTGCGACGCGTCGGTGCGCCCCGGCGTGAACGGAACCGTGATGTCCTGGCCGGCGTCTTTCGCCGCCTTCTCGACCGCCGCGGCACCGGCCAGAACGATCAGATCCGCGAGCGAGACCTTCACACCGCCGGACTGCGACGAGTTGAAGTCCTGCTGGATCTGTTCGAGGGTCTGCAGAACCTTGGACAGCTCGGCCGGGCTGTTGATCTCCCAATCCTTCTGCGGCGCAAGACGGATCCGCGCCCCGTTGGCGCCACCCCGCATGTCGGTGCCACGGAACGTGGCTGCTGACGCCCAGGCGGTCGACACCAGCTGGGAGATGGACAGCCCCGAGTCGAGGATCTTGCCCTTCAGGGCGGCGATCTCGCTGTCTCCGATCAACTGGTGATCGACGGCGGGGACCGGGTCCTGCCACAGCTGCGCCTCCGGGACCCACGGGCCGAGGTAGCGCGTGACCGGTCCCATGTCGCGGTGCAGCAGCTTGTACCACGCCTTGGCGAACGCGTCGGCGAACTCCTCCGGGTGGTCGAGCCAACGGCGGGTGATCTTCTCGTACGCCGGGTCGATGCGCAGCGAGAGGTCCGTCGTCAGCATCGTGGGGGCGCGGCCCGCCGACGAATCGAACGGGTCGGGAATCGTGCCCGCGCCCGCGCCGTCCTTCGCGGTCCACTGCCAGGCACCGGCGGGGCTCTTGGTCAGCTCCCACTCGTAGCCGTACAGGACCTCGAGGAAGCTGTTGTCCCACTTCGTCGGCGTGGGAGTCCACACGACCTCGAGACCGCTGGTGATCGCGTCCTTGCCGACGCCGGTGCCGTAGGCACTCTTCCAGCCCAGACCCTGCTGCTCGATCGGGGCGGCTTCCGGCTCCGGACCGACCAGGTCGGCGTCGCCTGCACCGTGGGTCTTGCCGAACGTGTGGCCGCCGGCGATCAGCGCGGCGGTCTCCTCGTCGTTCATCGCCATGCGGCCGAACGTCTCCCGGATGTCGCGGGCGGCGGCGAGGGGATCGGGCTGGCCGTTCGGACCCTCCGGGTTCACGTAGATGAGACCCATCTGCACGGCCCCGAACGGATTCGCGAGGTCACGATCACCGCTGTAGCGTTCGTCGCCCAGCCAGGTGTCCTCGGGACCCCAGTAGATCTCCTCGGGCTCCCAGATGTCGTCGCGTCCGAATCCGAACCCGAAGGTCTTGAATCCCATCGACTCCAGGGCGCAGTTGCCGGCGAAGACGAGGAGGTCGGACCACGAGATCTGCTTGCCGTACTTCTGTTTCACGGGCCAGAGCAACCTGCGGGCCTTGTCGAGGCTCGCGTTGTCGGGCCAGCTGTTGAGGGGCGCGAAGCGCTGGGCGCCCTGACCGCCGCCGCCGCGGCCGTCGGCGATGCGGTACGTGCCTGCGGCGTGCCAGCTCATCCGGATGAAGAGGCCGCCGTAGTGGCCGAAGTCGGCAGGCCACCAGTCCTTCGAATCCGTCATCAGATCGATGACGTCACGCTTGAGTGCTTCGACGTCGAGCTTCGCGAACTCCGCTGCGTAGTCGAAGTTCTCACCCAACGGGTTGGACTTGGACGAATGGGCGTGCAGGACCGACAGCTCCGGCTGGTTCGGCCACCAGTCGCGGTTCGTCCTCGGGCGGTGCGCCGTCGGAGTGGGGGACGGGATTGCGGGGTTTTCACTTTCACTGGTGCTCTGAGCGTTTCCCTCGTGAGCGACCGGGCAGCTATCGGACACAACATTCCTTCCGGGAGAGACCAATTTGGGCTGTTGGTCAGGGTTTCGATCGAGAAGTCTGTGTTGTCGAGCAGTCGGGGCACAGACCCCAGTAGATGACCTCGGCCTCCTCGACGAGGAAACCGTTGTCGTCGGACGCGGTCAGGCAGGGCGCCTCGCCGACGGCGCAGTCGACGTCCGCAATGGCCCCACACGACCGGCAGATCACGTGGTGGTGATTGTCTCCGACCCGCGACTCGTAACGAGCCACGGAGCCGGCCGGCTGTATCCGGCGCACCAATCCCACCGCGGTCACTGCGTGCAGCACGTCGTACACGGCCTGCCGGGACACCCCGTCCAGAACCGTGCGCACCGCTCCGAAAATCGTCTCCGTATCGGCATGCGGACGTGCGTGCACCGCCTCCAACACCGCGACCCGCGGGCGGGTCACGCGAAGCTCAGCCCCGCGCAGTAACGCTGCGTAATCCGGCATCGACGGCACCCACTCACTATGGACTACTTTTCTGGACTCAGTAAAGAGTTTGCGGAAACAATTTGCCGTGACTTTCACTTACATACAAATGATGGTCGGTGGCTGCAGAGTGCACCGGCAGCCCGTCGAGGAAGCCCGAAGGCGATCACTCCCGTGCGTCAGCTGTGCCTGCGCGCGACGTTCCGCTCACGACGCTTCGATGCGGAACGGTCACAAAGTGACTGGCGGGGTCGACCCCGTCAGTACCAGTACTTACGTCCGCCCACCTTGCGGCCCAGCAGCCCGAGGAGCAGGAGGAGAAGGCCGACGGCGCCGACTATGAGGCCCGCGATCCACAAGGACGAGATCTTGACGACCAAGCCGACGACTATGAGCACCACACCGATTGCGATCATGGCCAATTCCTCTGCGAGAGTGGCTCGGGCTTTATGCGAATCCTAGGCGCAGGAAGCCGTCGGTGTCAGGGAACCGCAGCGGCTGATCACACGGCCGGCGAATCCTCGAGGATGAACCCCGCCGCACCCGCGCGCAGCGATCCGGACAGGAGGTCGTCGTCGAACGTGGTGAGCACCAGCCCCAGCACCGGCGGCGGCTGCGCGGCCGACCGGAGGTCGAGGGTGGCGGCCTGCTCCGACTGGATCGCCTTCGACGCACGCTCCTGATGCAGGAGACGCAACTGGGTGAGCATCAGATACCCGAACGCCCACCCAGCACGACGACGGCGAGCGCGTAGGTGCGCCGTCGAGTCGACCCGCCACGGCGAACACCGGCAGGACCGCCATCGAGCTGAACAGGGTGGCGAGGCCGACCCACAGCGACGCCGTTGCCGCGCGCGCTCCTCGACGCCGCGGCCGCCTCGTCCGTGCCGCTGCGCGGCTCCCAACGCGACGAGCAACGGATGATCGAGGCCCACACCACGGGACGTGTGTCCGGCCACCGGATCAACCGGCGGACGGCCGTGCTGAGCGGCGGGTCGTCACGGTGACGAGGTGGGCGGCTCCGACTCGGAGGGCGAAGATGAGGGCAACGCGGGGTCGTCGGGGTCAGGAGCCGGTTCGCTCGGCGCGTCCGTGACGGGCGGCTCGACAGGCGACGTCGTCGGATCGGGTGCGTCGGTGGGCGCCGGCGTGGACTCGGTGGGATCCGGCGGAGTCGAGGTCGCCACCGGAGCACTCGTGGGCACGAACACTACCGGTGTCACCGCGGAGATGCGGGGCGCGGATGTGGATGCCGTTGGGAGAGGCTCGGCTTCGACGGTGAATTCGACGCTCGGTTCGATCAGCTGAGGTTGCGCGTGAATCGATACCAGACGGGGAACCCACGATATCGACTCGGCCGGGGGAACTGCCACCGCCGGCGCGGCCTGGGGAACTGGCACCGCGGACACGGCCGGGCTCGAGGCTGTGGTTCTCGCGGCCGGGATTCGCGGCGGCTCTGGTTGTTCGATCAACTCGAACGCGTGTGCGGTGACTGACGAACCCGCCCCCGGCTCCCGTATCGAGGTCATGTCGCGGGCAAGCCACGGGACGGCGATCATCGCCGCGGCGGCGGTCGCGGCTGCGGCAACGCGCAGGGCCCGTCGTTTAACCGACGCCGGATGCGCGGATGCTGTTGCTGCAGTACCGGACCTGGTTGCCGCCGCGAGAACGGCTGCCCCACAGGCGGATGCGTGCCCGGGCGCCGGCTCGCTTACCACCGCCGCGCCCGGCGCCCCGGACAGTACTTCCTCGACGACGGGATCGGTCGCCGCGGCACCGGTCACGATGACCACGTCGAGATCGGTGACATTCACGCGAGCGACACGAAGACAGTCCGCGACGAGTTCGCGACTCCCCGAGACCCTGTCGTCGATCGAGCCCTCTCCTACCCCGGTGAGGTGGCGCCCGCCGAACTCCGTCGAACGGAGTGGCCGTCCCACTATCGGATCGGAACCGCTCGCAGCACCGAACGCCACGACAGTGAGGTCGAGATTGTCGGCGCCGAACTCGCAGACGAGCGCGAGTCCCTCGCCGAGCGGACCGTGTTCGGACTCGAGCCAGGCGACGACGGCGACGGGCGAGGCGACCAGACCCACCCTGCCGAGACCCGCACGATCGAGCGCTTCCCGTTGTGCGTTCACCATCCGGGGCAGGTGAACGGCCGGATGGGCGAGCACGATCGGAGGGTCGTCCGGCTGGTCGGCTTCCGCGATCAGGCAGTGCGCGGCGGCGGCGACCAGATCCTGTCCGGAGTAGCGGAGGCCGTCGCCCGCGACGACGACCTCTCCGATCCGATCCGCGAAGCCCGCCACCACACCCGTGTCGCCCGGTGGGTCGCCCAACCGCACGGTCGACGACGGGCCGAACGTCAGCGTGGAACGGCGGGTCAGCACGGCGTCGACGCCGACCGCACCGGCGACCGCTGCGACGGCGCACGCGGTTCCGACGCTCAGCCCGAGTCCGTGGGTGTTGGTGTCGTCCACGTCAGTTGGCCGCGCGCAGTCGGCCGAAGACGCCGTCCGTCTCGTCCGCGGGACCGGCCGTGAAGTAGAGCGAGTTGCTGTCGCCGAGGCTCTCCCCGTTGCCGAACAACAGTCCCCACAGGCCCTCCACGGCGAGGATGGCACCGGACTCGTCACGTACGTAGTCGATGAAGGCGCCGGTCTCGTCGTCGAATGCGGCGATCCGGCCCGCACCCCCGAAGTTGCCGACGAGGATCGCGCCGGCGAGCGCACCGAAATCGGCGGGTGCGACAGCGACACCCCACGGGGCGTTGAGGCGGCCCTGGTCGTCGAGGACACGGACCAGATTGCCCGCAGCGTCGAACTCGGCGACCTTGCCGCGGCCGGGACGGTCGCCGCTCGCGGCCTCCTGTTCGGCGTCGAGTGAGTCCTCCTCGCCCGCATCGAATCCCGTGCCGTTCTCGGCAGCCTTCGTCGTCGCGTACGTGACGAAGACCCGGTCACCGGCCGTGACGATGTTGAACGGGGCCGGATCGCCGGGGCGGGCGTGCATGCCACCGTTCGGGTCGGCGGGGTCCAGCGGGTCTCCGGTCGCGAACGGATTGGCGAAACCGTGCGTGGCGACGGGCCGCCAGGTCTTGTCGAACTGCCGGATCTGCGGCTCCGCACCGAAATCGGCGGCCCACAATGTGTCGTCGCGGCCGGGTGCGAGTGCCAGCCCGAAGAAGCTCATCCCCGCGGACTCACCGTTGAACATCTCCTTCGCGGGGCCGTCGTGCCGGACGATGCGTCCGTCGGCCCCCTGCTCGGTCCAGCCGGAGATGCGGCCGGAATCGGTGGCGAAAAGGAATCGGGACGACCCACCGAGCATCTCCTGTCGCCCGTCCACCATCACGGGTTGCCCGGTGACGGTGAAGCTGTCGGAGGTGAGGGGTGCGGGGTTGAACACGACCCCGGTGGTCTTTCCGAGGCCGGCCTCGGAGGTGTCCGCATCCGCGCCGGGCACACTGACCTCGTGCAGCGCGTCCTGGTGCAGTGTGCGCAGTGCGGGGTCGGGCGACGCCGTCACGTCGCCGACGAACTCGAAGGAGTTTCCGCCCGCTCCGACCCAGAAGTGGCCGCCTTCGCCCTGCGGGCGGATGGCCACTCCCCATGCGTTCACCATCGCGGGAACGGTGGTCGCGGCGGCGTCGGCACTGCTCGCGACGAGCGCGGTTCGAGCGTAACGGTTGCCGGGAAGCTCCTGGAGTGCGTGCGAGGACGCAGCCGGTGCACATGCGGTCGCCGACGCCGCCGCCGTGACGAGCAGCGCGGCCCACGACAGCGTCGTGCGGGTGTTCTTCATCGATCTATGCCTCTCTGAGGGGTACGGGAAGATCAGTGCTCGGCGTTCCAGAAGCCGATCCACACGGCACCCCACCAGCACAGCTGGGAGATGAGTGCGGTCGCCGCGCCCCACAGCGTCAGCCGGGCCGGAAGATGCGTCGCATCGCTGTGCGCGATCCGCCTGCCCAGTATCAGCGCCTGTAGTCCGTTGACGGTCAGGAGTAACACGAGGACCAGCTTGGTCCGGGTGAGCGTGGAGGCCAGATCGGGTTCGAGGAGTGCGCCGCTGGCCACGAGGCCGGCGAGGCCGGCCCAGATGGGCAGGTGCAGGCGTTCCGCGCCGCGGATGGCCTCGGCGAGGGTCGACCGGCCGGAGATCCACAGCAGCACCAGGTAGTCCGCGATGAGGACGCCCCCGAAGCCGAGCACCAGCGACGCGAGGTGCACGAAGAGGGCCGCGGTGTGCAGCACGGGATCCACCCGGACGTGCACGGAGATCCACAGCACCCCGGCGAGAGCCAGTGCGGCCAGGAGCGCGGCGGCGAGCACGATGAACCAAGAATCATGAAGTGCAAGTGGGCGTTCCGGCTCTCCGGGCGGTACGGGCAGCACACGCTTCCGGCCGTTGCGTGGCGGCCTGCCCGCGTGGACCGGACCCCACGACACGGCGTCGGCACGAACCTGTCGTGGCGCGAGGGGCGTGACGGGGGAGGTCAGAGTAGGTGGCCCGACCTCGGGTTCGGGGCGCGTCACGGGACGCTCCGGACGACGACGGGCGCGTGCTCGGGCGCGCGGGTACAGCAGGGATGCATGGGCGAACCGGTCCTGAGTGAGAAGTGCGCGAACGGAGTCCACACAAGTCGACGGGTGCGGTTGTCGGCGCGCGCTGTCCCGGACGCCAGTCTGCGGAGCCTGTCAGCTCCTGAAGCCGGTGCCGTTCGAGAGGAGGCGGCATGCTTGCGTGGTCACGAACGGTCCCCTCTCGAATCTGCTCACAGCTTACTCACAGGATATAGCTAAGCCTGCCCTTTGTTTGCGGGCTGCTCAAGTAAAAATGTTTGGCGCCCCTAAGTCAATCTATGTGTCGGCAATCACACAATCGGCGAAATCCTCACAATCGGCGTGATCCGAGTGTGCGCACGGAGTTGCCGCCGTCGACTGGGATCGAGAGCCGGCTCCAGGTCGGCGCGGCCTCCACCCTCTCCGGAATGGTTGCCCGACTATTCGATTCACATGCGCATTGTCGGCGAGATGACCGGACCCGATCTCGGCGAGGTGGCGGTCCTGTTGGTCGAATGCGGTGAGGGTGCCGGGTTCGGCCGTGATATCGAGACGGTGGGCGCCTCGGCCGCAGGCGAGCACGTCGGGCCCAGCGCCGACGGATTCGTTGGTGGTCCGTCGAACCGGGACCCGTTGCCGAGCAGGGCGATTTCCCCTACCGGTTGCAGCGGCAACGGCCCGGTGTCAGCGGAGTGTCACGTCAGCCGTGCGCGAAGGCCGCCTCGAACGCGTCGAGTGCGTCGTCCGGATCGTTCTTCGCCCAGCCTTCGAGTCCGACGACGCCGGTGTAGCCGAGGTCTCGAAGGGCGGCGGCGATCGCCGGGTAGTGGATTTCGCCGGTCCCGGGTTCACAGCGCCCGGGGACGTCGGCGACCTGGATCTCGCCGATGTAGGGCAGCGCCTTCCGGACGAGTTCGATGAGGTTTCCCTCGCCGATCTGGGCGTGATACAGATCGAGATTCATCCGCAGATGAGGGTTGTCGACCGCCCGGACGAGAGCGAGGGTGTCGGCTGCGGCCGCGAACGGGGTACCGGGATGGTCGACGGCGAGGTTGAGGTTCTCGAGCGTGAACACCCGGCCCGCCTGTTCACCGAGTTCGGCGACCTTCCGCAGAGTGTCGGCGGCAGTGAGCCACATTGCGGGCGTGACCGTTTCGACGGGACGAACGGGCAGACCCCGGTTGTCGAGTCCGGTTCCGTGCAGGTTCAACCGCGGGCAGTCGAGCCGTTTCGCGACGTCGAGGGAGTGGCGTGCGGTGGTGAGCAGCGCGTCGATGCCGTCGGGCTCGGTGAGGTTGCCCTCCAGATAGCCCGTCATCGAGGAGAATTCGGCGCCGCTCGCGGCGAGCGCGTCGACGTTCTTGGTGGACCAGTCCCAGATCTCCACCTGGAGTCCGCGTTCGGCGATGCGCTGGACACGGTCCGCGAACGGGAGGTCGAGGTAGAGCATTTCGGCGCTGGCGGCGAGCGTGTATGTCATCGGGGTCACCGGTCCAGGTCGACGGCGGCGCCGGTCTCGACGCTGCGGATCGCGGCGAGTGCGATCGACAGCGCGGTGCGGGCGTCTTCGCCCGTGACCACGGCCGGTGTGTGGGCGCGGATCGCGCCGACGAAGGCGGTCAGTTCGCCCACGTAGGCGGTGTGGAGGAGGTCGGTGTCGCGGCGCGCGGTGTCGGCGTGCTGCCCGTCGGGGCCGTAGTAGGTCATGTCGGTGCTGAGCCCGCTGCCCGCGGTGACCATACCGCCGGAGCCGAACACCTCGGCGCGCACGTCGTATCCGTACAGCGCGCTGAAACTCGCCTCCGCCGTCGCGATGGCACCGTTGTCGAATTGCACGGTGACGACCGCGGTGTCGAGGTGGCCCGTGCTCTTGGCGTCCGGTCGCACCAGGGCGTCGGCGATCGCGTGCACCCGCACCGGTCGCGCACCCGGGTTGAGGAAGCACAGGGTGTCGAAGTCGTGAATGAGCGTTTCGAGGAAAATGGTCCACTGCGGGATGCGCGCCGGATCGGCGGTGAACGGGCCGGGGTCGCGGGTCAGCGAACGCAGCAGATGCGGAGTACCGACCTTCTGCGCGTCGATCGCCGCGCGGGCGGCGGCGAACCCGGGAGCGAAGCGGCGATTGAACCCGACCTGCAGGACGATGCCTGCATCCGTGGCCGCCGCGATGGCGCGGTCGGCGTCCTCGAGGGTGACCGCCATCGGCTTCTCGACGAACACGTGCTTGCCGGCCGCCGCGGCCGCGACCACCAGGTCCGTGTGACTCCGCGCCGGGGCGGTGATCAGCACCGCATCGACCTCGTCGCTGGTGAGGACGTCGTCCACGGCCGTAGTGGCGAGCGGTGCGCCCAGTGCTGCGGCGAGACGTTGCGCGGACTCGCCGACCGGGTCGCTGACCGCGACGAGCGAAGCCCCGGGGACCAGGCGGGCCACGATCTCCGCGTGATTCGAGCCGATGCGTCCGGCGCCGATCGTCGCGATGCGGACCGGATGGGAAGCGGCCGTCGTCGAGCGGTCGGGTGCGGCTTCGGTGAGTGACATGAATGCGCTCCAGTGCGGTGAAGGGTGGAGGTAGAGGTGAACTAGTACGTTCTAGTTCTAGACCGTAGAACTCGTGAGATCATTGGTCAAGAGCGGCCCCGATCGCGGGCCCGGGAGACAGGAGTCGTGCACGTGGCCGAACCGGTGGCGGGACCGACCGGTGGCGCCCGTCCGACGATGGGTGACGTCGCGCGAGCGGCAGGCGTCTCCACGGCGCTCGTCTCGATCGTGATGCGCGGGGTCCCCGGCGCCAGCGAGGCGACCCGTCAGCGGGTACTCGAGATCGCCGACGGGATGGGCTACGTGCCGGACCGTCGCGCACAGAAACTGCGCCAGGCCAGTTCCCGGCTCCTCGGCGTCGTGTTCGAACTGCAGCAACCGTTCCACGGCGACGTCGTCGAACAGATCTACGCGGCGGCCACCCGCCGGGGTTATGACGTGATGCTCAGCGCGGTCGCCCCGAGTCGCGCCGAGCAGGTCGCGGTCCAGGCGCTGATGCGGGAACGCTGCGAGGCCGCGATCCTCCTCGGCTCCCGGTTCGACACCGACGAACTCGGCGCGCTGGCCGACCGTCTACCCGCCGTCGTCGTGGCGCGCGCCAGCGGACTGCCCGGCGTCGGCGCCGTGCGGGGCGACGACGTCGCAGGCATCACCCTGGCCGTCGACCACCTCACCGAACTCGGACACCGGAACATCGCCCACATCGACGGCGCCGACGCCCCCGGCGGCGCCGAGCGGCGGGCCGGCTTCCTGGCCGCGATGGACCGGCACGGACTGTCGGATTCGGCCACGGTCGTGGCCGGTGGTCCGACGGAAACCGAAGGCGCACAGGGCATGCACGAGCTTCTCGCGTTGCCCACTCCCCCGACCGCGGTCGTCGCGTTCAACGACCGGTGCGCCACCGGCGTACTCGACCTACTGGTCCGCCGCGGCCGGGACGTGCCCGCGGACATCTCCGTCGTCGGCTACGACGACTCCCGCCTGGCGCGGATTCCGCACGTGCAGATGACGACGATCTCGCAGGACGCCACCCAACTTGCCGAAGCAGCGGTCGACGGAGCGCTGGCCCAGATCGCCGGCAAGCATCCCGTGGATCTGGTTCTCGCACCGCACCTCGTCCGCCGCGCGACCACCGGCCCTGTCGCACAACACGACTAGCTCCGGCCGGCGAGGAGGGCGTGCACGAAACCACGGGTGCTCGCCGTCTGCGGACGGCCGGCGACCTGGACGAGTGAGATGGTGCGTTCGACTCTCGGGCGCAGGGGTATGTGGACGAGACCGGCGAACGAGATCATCGGAAGCACGAGTGCGGGGACCGCGGTGACACCGAGCCCGGCTGCCGCCAGTCCCGCGACGGCGCCGACGTTCTGCGCCTGCATGACGGGGCCGAGTTCGATGCGTGCGTCCTCGACGGCCCGGCGGACCGGCGACGCGATGCTGCTCTCGGGGCCGAACGCGATGAACGGCTGCCCGGCGAGATCCGACCACTGCAGCACCGGTCGTTCGGCGAACGGGTGCGTCGGCGCGACGGCGCAATAGAAGGAGTCGCTCGTCAGGACGTCCTGTTGCAGGCCGGGCAGAATCCCGGAGGTGGTGACCAGCGCGAGGTCGACCGTCCCCGAGTACACGGCGTCGAGAACCTCCTGACGCAGCCCGTCGCGGATCTGGAGCCGCACATCCGGGTGCTGCTCGCGGAAGTTCACCACGTAAGGGGGAAGGAACGTGGCCGCGAGCGACGGCAAACACGCCACCGTCACGATTCCGCGGTCACCGGTGACGAATCGTTCGATCTGCGTGAGCCCGTCGTCGAAGTCGTGAAGCATCCGCCGGGCGTGCTCGATGATCTCGTGCCCGTGCGTGGTCAGTTCGACGCGGCGGGTGGTGCGCTCGAACAGCGTGACGTCGAGTCTGCGCTCGGCCTCGGCCACCGAGCGGCTCAGGGAGGACTGGGACACGTCGAGGGCGTGAGCAGCCGAGGTGAAGCTCTCGTAGTCGGCGATCGCGACGATGCTCCTCAGGTGCGAGATCCCCAGATTGATGCTCATGTGCATCAGTATGGCCGCTATTCATGCGCCGAGCCATCACGTTGCCCGTCCCATCTGCGCGACTCATTCATGAGTCCAAATCATGAATCAATCATGCATTGATATTTGACGCGCAATTGTGAGGCGCGCGACACTGGGACTCCGATTCGAAGGAG
This sequence comes from Rhodococcus sp. T2V, assembly GCF_029269925.1. Lineage (NCBI taxonomy): Bacteria > Bacillati > Actinomycetota > Actinomycetes > Mycobacteriales > Nocardiaceae > Rhodococcus > Rhodococcus sp. T2V. The sequence goes on along the minus strand of NZ_JARJBD010000009.1, from coordinate 174,490 downwards.
GTCACATGGTTGCCGCACTCGGGTTCGCCACGATCGCGTGTTTCCTGGCGCTGGCGTTCAGCCGCCGGGTCTCGGTGCTCGTCGCGCTGATCCTCGTTCCCATCGCGTTCGCGATCGTGGGCGGGTGGGCACCCGACCTCGGGGAGATGGTGGGCGACGGCCTCCTGAAGGTCGCGCCCGTCGCCATCATGATCGCCTTCGCGGTCCTGTACTTCAGCCTGATGGTCGACGTGGGACTGTTCGATCCGGCGATCCGCCGGATCGTCCGGTGGGCAGGGGGCAACCCCACCAAGATCGCCGTCGGCACCGCGGTGCTGACCCTGCTCGTCGCGCTCGACGGCGACGGAACCTCGACCTTCCTGATCACCATCTCGGCGCTGCTGCCCATCTACCAGCGGCTCGGGATGCGCCCGGTCGTCCTGACCGGCATCGTCTGCCTGGCCGCCGGTCTGATGAACATGATTCCGTGGGGCGGCCCGACCGTCCGCGCCATGGCCGCGCTCGACCTGACCAGCGCCGACATCTTCACGCCGGTCCTGCCCGCGATGGGCGCCGGGATCCTGTGGGTCCTGTTCGCCGCGTACATGATCGGCCGCACGGAACGGAAGCGGCTCGGTGTGACCGAACTCGTGTCCCCCGGCGAGGGCGGTCCCGGCACCCCGCACCTCTCCGACCCGCCGATGCGTACCCGGCGCCACCGGGCGGTGATGGCGTTCAACACGGTGCTCACCCTCGTCCTGATCGTGATCCTGCTGTTCCAACTCGTGCCGCTGGAGGTGGCATTCGCCATCGCCTTCGCGCTCGCGCTCGCCGTCAATCGCCCGAAGTGGGCCGATCAGCAGGCCCTGTTCGCGAAGCACGGCGGCAACGTCACCATGGTGGTGGTGATGATCCTCGCGGCAGGCGTGCTCACGGGAATCCTCAACGGCACCGGGATGATCACCGCGATGGCGCAGACGTTCGTCTCCTGGATTCCGCAATCCGCCGGGTCCCTGATCCCCGTGATCACCGCGGTCACGTCGATGCCGCTCAGCCTGGTCTTCACCCCGGACGCCTACTACTTCGGCGTCGTGCCGGTGCTCGCGGAGACCACCGCGTCGTTCGGCGGCGACCCCGCCGAGATCGGCCGCGCCGCCATCCTCGGCCAGATGACCACCGGGTTCCCGCTCAGCCCGCTGACCGCGGCGACGTTCATCCTGATCGGACTGAGCAAGGTGGACCTCGGCAAGCACCAGCGGTTCATCTTCGGCTGGGCCTTCAGGACCACGATCGTGATGACCGTCGTGGCGCTGTTCACCGGTGCCCTCTCGCTGTGAACGTCCCCGACACCGCCGCACCCGTCGAACCAGCAAAGGACTTCGAAACCGTGACACCATCGAGCACCCGTGGCAGCACCGCGCGGAGCGTGCGACTCGGCGCAGGATCCGGGTTCTCCGGGGATCGCATCGATCCCGCCGAGAAACTCGCCCGGCACGCCGACCTCGACTACCTGATCTTCGAATGCCTCGGCGAGCGCACCGTCGCCGCCGGAAACGCTCGCCGGCTGGAGAACCCGGACCAGGGTTACGATCCGCTGCTCGCCGCACGCATGCGCGCGGTGCTCCCGCACACCCTCGCGTCCGGTACCACGGTGATCACGAACGCCGGCGCCGCCAACCCACTGGCCGCCGCGGAACTGGTCTCCGGCATCGCATCCCGGTCCGCCGGCCGTCCGGTGCGCATCGCCGCGGTCACGGGCGACGCGGTGCTCGAGCAGGTGCTGCGCCACGACCCCGTTGTGTGGGAAACCGGGAAACGCCTGTCCGAGCACGAAGACGTGCTCGTCTCCGCGAACGCGTACATCGGTGCGGAGGCCGTGCTCCCCGCGCTCGACCTGGACGCCGACGTCGTCGTCACCGGCCGCCTGGCCGACCCGTCGCTCTACGTCGCCCCGCTCGCCCACCACTTCGGGTGGGACCTCGCCGATCACGAAACCATCGGCGCCGCAACTGCGATCGGGCATCTGCTCGAGTGCGCCGGGCAACTCACGGGCGGGTACTACGCCGATCCGGTCACCAAACCGGTGAAGGGCATGGCCGATCTCGGCTTCCCGTTCGCCGACGTCCTCGCCGACGGATCGGCGACGTTCGGCAAGCTCGACGGATCGGGCGGCATCCTCACCGAACGAACCTGCGCCGAGCAACTCCTGTACGAGGTGGGTGATCCCACGTCGTACCTGACCCCGGACGTCACCGCCGACTTCGGCAACGTGTCGTTCGGCAGCGTCGGACCCGACCGCGTCGCCATCACCGGTGCAACCGGACGTCCCCGCCCACGGGAACTGAAGGTGACTCTCGGCTTCCGCGGCGGCTGGCTCGGCGAGGGGCAGATCAGCTACGCGGGGCCGCGCGCCTACCCCCGCGCCCGACTCGCCGCCGACATCGTCACCGAACGACTCGTCGACGTGCACGGTGTCAGCGAGGACGCCGTCTCCGTCGAATACATCGGCGCCGGTGCGGCTTTCCGCGGGCTCGATACGGACACCGATGCCCGCGAGGTTCGCGTGCGAGTGACGGCCCGGGCACGGAACCGAGAGGAAGCCGACCTCGTCGGCTGGGAGGTGGAAAGCCTGTACACCAACGGACCGGCAGGCGGCGGCGGTGCCCGGCGTTCCTCGACCGAGGTGCTCGCGATCCGCTCGTGCACCCTCCCCCGCGAACTCGTGCCCACCCGCGTCCATCTCACGGAGGTGTCGAAATGACCACGCCCGCCACCGTTCAGCGCATCGACGCACTCGCGGACGTCCGCGCCGGCGACAAGGGCGACACGCTCATCGTCGCCGTGCTGGCCCGGGACCGCGCCGCCTACCGCCTGCTCGAGCGGAGACTGACCGACGACGTCGTCGCCGCCCACTACGGTGAACTGATCACCGGACCGGCCCGGCGCACCTGCCAGCCCAACCTGCTGGCGATGGTGTTCGAACTGCCCGGCGTCCTCGGTGGCGGCGTCACGGGTTCACCCGCACTCGACGGGCACGGCAAGACGCTGGGCTACCACCTGCTGAGCCTCGAAATCCGAAACGTCTAACCGGGATTCGGGTTCCGCGAGCCGGACAGGGTGGCGGCGAGTGCGGGACGATCGAGCTTACCGCGCGGCGTGCGTGGCAGGCTGTCCACCACGAGGACCTGAACCGGCATGCTCGGGCTGGGAAGGGTCGCGCGCAGATGCCGCCAGATCTCGGCGGTGCTCGGGGCGTCGCCGTGCACGACGATCGCGGCGGCGGGCGCCTCTCCCATCCGTGCGTCGGGAACCCCGATGCACGCGGCCTCCGAGATCCCGGGCAGCGCGGCCAGCGCCGCTTCGACGGCCGCGGGTTCGACATTGAGTCCAGCCCGGATCACCGTGTCGCTGTCGCGGCCGAACAACTGCAGACTGCTGCCCACCACCCGGCCGCGGTCGCCCACCGTCATCCACCCGTCGTCGGGGCCGTTCACCACACCGTCCTCGGTGAGGTACCCGTCGAACAGCATGTCGCTGCGCACGTGCACCAGGCCCTCGCGGATCTCGGCGTCGACGCCGTCGAACAGTTCGCCCGCCGAATGCTCGTCGGCGGCACCGAGACCCCGGTCATAGGACACGAAACTCAGTTCGGAGGCTCCGTAGAAGTGCACGAGCGACGCATTCGGCAGGACATCCTGCAACGCCTCACGCCCCGCGCGCGGCCACCGGGCCGCCGAGGACAGCACCTCCCGGACGCTGTCGACGGGGCCGATCCCCGACCGCACGACGTCCCAGGCGATGGTCGGCACCGAGTACAGGTGGGTGGCCGCGTCGCCCAGCGACTGCGTGACCGGCCGCAGATCCACGGTCGCACCGCGGCTGAGTCCGTGGATCGCGCCGTACAGGAAATGCGTGTGGTCGAGGACCCCGGGCACCGACACGCGATCGCCGCCGCCGATGTCGAACGTCGTGTCGGAGCGGTCGAGAGTCGTGGCCCACGATCGCTGATTGCGCACGAACAACTTCGGTTCACCGGTGGTGCCGGAGGTGATGCCGACCAGCAGTTCGGCGCCGGGGTGTGCCCGGCCCGCGGTGCCGTCGGATTGCAGGGTGTCGGCCGTCTCGACGGTCCCGTCGAATCCCAGCCTCCGCAGCCGGCGGTGCTGGTGCGGCGCGGCGACGACGGCGCCGGGTTTCGCGAGTTCGAGCACCCGCGTCAGCTGCGCGGGCAGCAGGTGCCGGTGCAGCAGGACGACGCTGACGCCCGCGTGCATCGCGGCCGTCACGACGACCAGCGACCCGACGTCCGACGTCGGCAGCACGGCGACCCGGTCCATGCCGTCGAGCCCGGCCGCGGTCCGGGCGACGCGCGACCAGAACCGGCCGTAGTCGACGGTCTCGCGGGCGGAGACGATCGCTACCGTCTCCGGGTTCTCGGCGGCGCGCCGGGCGATGCGTTCGGCGGGCAGCAGCTCAGTCATCGTCCACTCCCCGTGCGACGAGGGCGTCCCCCATCGCGTCCGCGGTCCGGAGGGCACGCACCAGAACCGGTGTGGCCAGCGCCGTCATCGACCATTGCAGTCCTCGCGCCTTCCGCGCCTGCGCCACCTCCTGCACGATCCCGGTGAGCAGCGGGATACACCGGATCGCCAGCGCGAGGAGGAGCCCGATCCGGTCCGGGTCGACCCCGACCCTCCGTAGCGGCCCGAGTGCGCGCGACACGGTGTCGAGCATGTCGGTGACCCGGGTGGTGAGGGTGACCAACGCGGCGAGCGCCACCGAGATCAGCAGCACCCCGCACACGACGACCGCCCGCGCCGGGGACGTGATCAGCACCTGGAACACCGCGATGATCAACAACATCCACACCACGGGGCGCAGTTGCGCCACCGCGACCCGCCACGGAATGGCGGCCACCACGAACAGCAGTCCCACCAGAACGACGACGACGCCGACCTCGAGCGGGGTGCGCACGAACACGGTGGCCGCGACGATCGACAGAATCAACAGCAGCAGTTTCAGCCCGGCGGGCATCCGGTGCAGCAGCGAGTCGCCGGGGCGGTACAGCCCGATCATTCGACCAGCTGCCGGTACGCGGGGACGGCGTCGTCCGGGCTGCCGTCGAACGCGACGAGACCGTCGTCGATGACGATGACCCGTTCGAAACTCTCCAGCAACGCCAGTTGGTGGGTCACGACGATCACCTGCTGGTCCATCGAATCGAGCGCCTCGGAGACGACGCGCGCGTTCCGCAGATCCAGCAGCGTGGTCGGCTCGTCGGCGATGACCACCTCGGGCCTGCGGATGAGGACGGCGCCGATGGCGAGCAACTGCTTCTGGCCCCCGGACAGCAGGTGCGCGGGATGCTCGGCGTGCTTGTCGAGCCGGAACCGCACCAGGATCTCCTCGACGCGGGCCGCGATCTCCTGTTTGCTCAGACCCGACCGGCGCAGCGAGAACGCCAGATCCTCGGACACGGTGGGCATGACGATCTGGGTGTCGGGGTCGGTGAATACGAACCCGACCTTCCGCCGCACCTGCGCGCCCTTCCGGGCGGCGTCGACGCCGTCGACCGTGACGGTGCCGGAGGTGGGTTTCAGCAACCCGTTGATCATGCGCGCCAGCGTCGACTTGCCGGAACCGTTGGATCCGATGATGCCGACGCGACGCTCGGCGAAGCGCAGGTCGACGCCGCGCAGCACCTGGCGGTCACCGAACGCGTGACTCACCGAGTCGAAGACGATCTCACTCACGACGCACGCTCCACGAGCACTGCGATGCCCTGTCCGCCGCCGATGGCGCAGGCGGCGAGTCCGAGCGCGGGTCCGTCCTCGCGCAGCATCTGACTTGCCAAGCGCACCAGCAGGATCGCGCCCGACGCACCCCACGGATGTCCCATGGCGATGGCGCCGCCCTGCGGGCAGATCACGGATTCGTCCAGTCCCAGTTCGTCCGACACCGCCAGCACCACCGACGCGAACGCCTCGGTGATCTCGACGACACCCAGATCCGCCACGTCGTGCCCGGTTCGCTTCAGGAGCTTGCGGATCGCCGGAACCGGACCGAGCCCGGGCAACGCGGGGTCCGATCCCGCGACCGCGGAACCGAGCACCCGCAGCGCAGGCAGTCCGGCGGCCAGCGTCTCGGTGGTCACGGCCAGCACCGCGGCACCGTCGGAGATGCCGCACGAGTTCCCGGCGGTGGCCGTTCCGCCGGCACCGAAACTCGGGCGCAGTCGCGCGAGCCGGGCCTCCGTCAAGCCTGCGCGAATGCGCTGGTCCTTCGCGATGTCGCCGATCGGCACGATCTCCGACGAGAAGTCGGCGGCCGCCGCCAGGGTGTGCGACCGCGCCGCGTACGCGTCCTGCCGCTCACGGCTGATGCCGCGCACCCGGGCGAGATCGTCGGCGGCCACACCCATGTCGGGGTCGGGAAAGCCGTGCGGCGCAAAGGGAGCGCGGGTGTAGCGCACCGGGACGGCGCCGGCGACCGGCGGCCAGAACCGCCACGGCGCGGTGCTCGCCGATTCGACGCCGCCCGCCAGGATCAGCTCGTCGGCGCCGCTGCGCACGCGCAGCGCGGCCTGCATCACCGCGTCGAGACCGGAACCGCACTGCCGGTCGACGGTGACCCCGGGAACGTCCACACCCAGCCCCGCCCGCAGGGCGGCGACCCGCGCCGGGTCGCCGCCCGGCCCGAGGCAGTTGCCGAGCACGACGTCGTCGACCTCGGCGTCGAGGCCCGACCCGCGCAGCGAGTCCAGGACCTCGCGCAGCACGGGGGCGGCCAGATCGGTGGTGGTCAGATCGGCGAACCCGTGCCCGGCATTGCCGATCGGCGTCCGGCGCGGCGCCACCAGTACAGGGACAGAGCTCATGCCAGCCAGTCTCTCACTCGGCCTCGGGCGACCTTGCCACTGGCGGTCCGCGGCAGCGCCTCGATCGGCACCCAGCGGCGGGGCATGGCTTCCTTCGTCAGCACCCGGCGCGCGTGCGCACGGATCTCGGCGATCTCCGCGGTGCCGTCGAGCTCCACCACCGCGGTGACGGTCTCGCCGAGCACCGAGTGCGGCGATCCGACGACGGCGACCGCGTCGATGCCGTCGAGCGTCCCGAGGATGCGCTCGACGTCCTCGGCGACCACCGTGGTGCCGCCGACGTTGATCGCGGAGTCACCCCGGCCGCGCACGGTCAGCTCCCCGTTGTCGCCGAGTTCGGCCAGGTCACCGACGCCGAACCAGTCCGGTGCCCCGATCACGCTGTACGGCGAGCGGACGTACAGCAGACCGTCGCGGATGTCGGCGTCGACACCGTCCAGCAGCCGCAACGGTTCGGGGACCTTCCGCGCCGCGACGAGGGACAGTTCCGCGGCGCCGTAGTACTCGACGATCTCGATCCCGTCCGCCACCGCGCGGGCGCCGTCGTCGAGGGCGGTGCCTGCGACGATCGCGGTGCGCAGCTTCGGCGCCTTCCCCACCACGTCGCGGAGAACGGCGGGGACGGCGTGCACCACCGTCGCCCGCGACGGGTCGTCGGTGACGCACGCGCCGCGCCACAGTGCGTGCACCGCACCGAACAGGTGCATCGTGGCGTGCAGCGGCCCGGTGATCAGCACGTGGTCGGTGGGTTCGATCCCGGTGATCGCGGTGAAGGCGGGGAAGCTGTCGAACCAGGACGCCGCGGTACGCGCGAGCGGTCGGGGCCTGCCGGTGGACCCGGACGTGGCCACCAGCAGGAACGCCGACGGCGGAATCGCGGGCCGGTCGGGACGGGCGTCGGGGTTCTCGACGATCACCGCGGTCCCCTGCCGCGCGGCGGCGCAGACGCAGATCAGCGCGTCTGCAACCGGCAACTCCGACGCGTCGTGGACGGACGCGTCGGGGCCGTGCTCGTCGATCCACCGGTCGACGGCCCGGTCGAGTTGGGCGTAGGTGTACGTGCGGCCGTCGACGTCGAGAGCAGGCTGATCGCCTGCGCCGCCGAGTACGGCAATCACGTACGGATGAGGCCGGGGTACGCGCGGTGCACACTCTTGGCGACGACGGTGGCGACGACGACCTTCAGCGCGTCGCCGGGGATGAACGCGAAGTTGGTGGTGATGGCGGCGCCGACCCCGAGGTCGGTGCGCAGCAGCAGCCCGATGGTGCCGAACAGGTAGATGATCACGATCCCGCCGAGGGCGTTGATCAGCAGACCGAGAGCGATCGGGTACTTCGGCAGGATCCGCGCGGTGAGGAGGCCGATGACCAGCGTCGCGGGAAGCCACCCGATGAGGTATCCGGCGCTGGGACCGGCGAGCGCCGTCAGTCCGGTGCGTCCTCCGGACAGCAGCGGGAGTCCGATCAGGGTCAGTGCGAGGAAGACCGCGACGGCGGCGGTGCCCTTGCGCGCCCCGAGCACGGCGCCCGCGAGGATGACCCCGAGGGTCTGCAGCGTGATCGGCACGCCGCTGAAGCCGACCGTGATGGCGCCGGGCAGACCCAGAGCGGCGATCAGTGCGGCGAACACCGCGATCTGCGCCATGTCCCGCGCTGAGATACCGAGCCTCGACACCCGAGCACTCCCGACTTCTGTCATGACGACTCCTCTTGCTTCAAACTTGAACGACGTTCAAGGTAGCAGGTCGGCGCCGCCAACGGTGCGGCCGACTCCGGCACCTCGTCCGCGATGGGCGACGTGCGCGCCCCGGCCCGCGCTGCCCCGATCCCCGCCGCGACGACGAAACAGATCCCGGCAACCGCCGCGTGGTCCGGTACCTGGTGCAACACGACGAGCCCGATGATCAACGCGAACGCCGGTTCGAGACTCATCAGCGTCCCGAACGCCGCCGTGTTCAGCCGGCGCAGGGCGAGCAGCTCCAGCGTGAACGGCACTACCGGCAGCAGTATCGCCAATCCCAGCCCGATGATCAACAGGTCCGGCGTCATCTTCGCGAGCATCGACGGCCCGCCCACGACGGTCGCGACGAGTCCGGCGACGGGCATGGACACCGCGAGTCCGTTGACACCCGCCACCTCGTCCCCCACGCGCTGGGTGAGCACGATGTAGAGCGCCCAGCACGCGGCCGCGCCCAGGGCGAACAGGATTCCGATCGGGTCGACGCCGCCGACCCAGGGTTGCGTCAGCAGCAGCACGCCCACGGCCGCCAGCACCGGCCACCGGAGGCGGCCCCGCCCGTGCACGACGGCGACGCCGAGGGGTCCCAGAAACTCCAGCGCACTCGCGGTTCCCAGCGGGATCCGGTCGACCGCGGCCATAAACAACAGGGTGACCGCCGCCGTCACCACTCCGAGCAGGATGCACGCGACGAGGGAGGACCGCGTGAACGCCTTCGGACGGGGCCGCACGATCACGGCCAGCAGCACCCCGGCCCAGGCCAGGCGCAACCACGCGGCACCCTCGGCGCCGACGCGTTCGGACACCCCGACGGAGATCGCGAGTCCGGTCTGTACGCACAGCATCGAGGTCAGCGCCATCGTCGCGCCGACGTGGGTCGGGTTCCTGGTCATGTGTGCATTCAAGGACACCTCGACCGTTCACGTCCACGTGACTTTCATGGACAAACCGTTCGGATATCACGAACAATCCGAGGGTGGACACGCGACGCCTGCATCTCCTGCTCGAGCTCTCCCGCCTCGGCTCGATGCGTGAGGTCGCCGAGACACACCGGCTGACCACCTCGACCGTCTCCCAGCAGATCGCCGCGCTGGCGAAGGAGACGGGTGCGCAGCTCGTCGAACCGATCGGCCGCCGGGTGCGGCTCACGCCGGCCGGTCGCCGGCTCGCCGATCACGCCGTCACCATTCTGGCGGCCGTCGACGCCGCCCGGCTCGACCTCGACCCCCACGCCGAACCGGTCGGCACCCTGCGCGTCGGGGGTTTCGCGACGGGCATCCGGGTGTCGCTGCTCCCCGTCGTCGCCGAACTGGCGCACACCCACGCGCAGGTGGACGTGGTGATCAGCGAATACGAGCCGGTCGAGGCGTTCGCACTGCTCGCCGACGACGAACTCGATCTCGCCCTGACCTACGACTACAACCTGGCGCCCGCGTCGCCCGGCGCGGCGCTCGAGGCCGTCCCGCTGTGGTCGACGGCCTGGGGACTCGGCGTCCCCACAGCCGACGCGGTCGAACCCGCCGACGCCGCAGTCGAACCCGCCGACGTCGCGGCGTATGCCGGTTCGCCGTGGATCGTGAATTCCCGCAACACCGCCGACGAGGACGCCGTCCGCACGCTGGCCTCGCTCGCGGGGTTCACCCCGCGGATCGCCCACCAGATCGACAGCCTCGACCTCGTCGAGGACCTCATCACCGCCGGCTACGGCGTGGGCCTGCTGCCCGCCGACCGTCCCACCCGCGAAGAGGTCACCGTCCTGCCGCTCGGCAACCCGAAGGTGGTGCTGACGGCGTACGCCGTGACCCGCCGCGGCAGGTCCACCTGGCCGCCGCTGCGGTTGGTCCTCGACCGGCTGGCCGCGCAGCGGACAAACTCCCCACCCGCGCGGACGCGGGCGGGGAGTCGGCGGTCCTAGCGTGATGCAACGGCGGACGCGGCGTCCTTCAACGTGCGGGCAGCGACCTGCAACCCTTCGAGCTGTCCGAGTTCGACATCCTCGTGCTCGATGTTGACGGCCATGTCGGGGTCGACGCGCTGCAGCGCCGCGAGGAACCGCGACCAGAAGTCGACATCGTGTCCGCGGCCGACGGCGACGAAGTCCCATGCCGAGTCCTCGGGCCACTTGTTGACCACGTGCTTGCCGCCGAGCCCGGTGGGGTTCTGGTCGGCGGGAATCCGGGTGAACCGGTCGTCGAGGACGCCGTAGATCTTGCAGTTCTCGTTGATCCGGGTGTCCTTCGCCGCCGCATGGAAGACGAGGTCACCGAGCCAGTCGACGGCCGCGACCGGGTCGATGCCCTGCCAGAACAGGTGCGACGGGTCCATCTCGGCACCGACGTTCGTCGCACCGGTCTTCTCGACCAGACGCTTCAGCGTCGGCGGGTTGAACACCAGGTTCTGCGGGTGCATCTCGATCGCGACCTTGACCCCGTTCTCACGGGCGAGCGCGTCGATCTCCTTCCAGAACGGCACGGCGACCTGATCCCACTGGTAGTCGAGGGAGTCGAGATAGCCGCTGTCCCAGGTGTTCACGTGCCATGCCGGCCACTGGCCGCCCGCATGCGCGGCGGGCAGCCCGGACATGGTGACCACCCGGTCGACACCGAGCAGGCCGGCGACGCGGATGGCGTTGCGCAGGTCCTCGGCGTCCTCGACGCCGACCTCGGGGTCGGCGTGCAGGGGGTTGCCGTTGCAGTTCAGGCCGGCGATGGCGACGCCGGTCTCGTCGAACACCTTCAGGTACTCCTGCGGCGACACCTCGCCCGAGAGGAGTTCCTTGACGGGCAGGTGCGGGGTGGGCAGGAATCCGCCCGCGTTGATCTCCGCGCCGTCGAGTCCGAGGGACGCGATGGTCTCCAGGGCCTCGCGCAGGCTGCGGTCGTGCAGGATGGCGGTGTAGACACCGAGCTTCATGAGTGGTCCTTGGTGGTGAGAAGAGTGTGGGTCGGGCGAGGGGGCCGGGTCAGCCGATCTTGACCGCTGCCCCGTGGGAGCGGGCGGACTCGGCGACGGCGGTGACGATCTGCATGCCGCGCAGGGCGTGGGCGAACGTCGGCAGCGGTCCCAGGTTGTCGATGCCGGCGATCTGGTCGAGGAAGGCGCGGGCCTGGTAGGCGAAGAACTCGGCCTTGCCGTGTCCGACACCGCCCGCGTCCATCGGCAGGCCACCCTGGATGTACGGGTGCTGCGGCCCGACGATCACCCGTCGCTGACCGTTGACGGTGGGGTCGATGCCCTCGCTGGACACCGAGAATTCCGCGGCGCGAGCCAGATCGAAGGCGGCGGAGCCGGACGTCCCGAACAACTCGAATCCGAGCCCGTCCGGAAGCTGGTGCGCGACACGGGAAGCGGAGAACGTGCCGACCGCGCCGTTCTGGAAGCGCGCGGTGAACGTCGCGAGGTCCTCGTTCTCGACGGGCGCCATCTCCCCGGTGGTCTCGGCCTTGGTGTGGCCGTAGGTGACTCCGGCAGGCACGGGACGCTCGGTGATCACCGTGGTGAAGGTCGCGCCGCTGATCTCGACGATGGGACCGCACACGAACTCGGCCATGTCGAGCAGGTGGCTGCCGACGTCCGCGAGCGCGCCGGTGCCGGGACCGCCGCGGTGCCGCCAGGTGATCGGCGACGCCGGGTCGAGGCCGTAGTCGCACCAGTAGTGCCCGTTGAAGTGGATGATCTCGCCGAGACGCCCGGTCGCGAGTTCGTCCCGGATCGCCTGGATCGCCGGTGAGCGGCGGTAGGTGTATCCGACGGTGGCGATCGTGTCGGCGTCCGCCGCCGCGGCGACCATCGACTCGGCGTCCGCAATCGACCCGGCCAGCGGCTTCTCGCAGAGCACGTGCTTCCCGGCGGCGAGGAGTCCTTCGACGATCTCCCGGTGCAGCTGGTTGGCGACGACGACGCTCACCGCGTCGATGTCCGGGGATTCGGCGATCGCCTGCCAGCTGTACTCGGCCCGCTCGTAGCCGTACCGCTTCGCGGTGTCGTCGGCGACGGCCTCGTTGGTGTCGGCGATCGCGACGAGACGCACGTCCGGCCGGTCGGTCCCGAACAGGGTCGACGCCATGCGATATCCGGCGGCGTGCGCTCGTCCGGCCATGCCGCCGCCGATGACGGCGACACCGATCGAGTTGGAGGTCATGAGTGAAGCCTTTCGAGAGGGTGAAGAAACCGGCGAGAGTCCTGTTCAACTAGTTCGGTCTATTTGACCGGTCTAGTACGACTACTATGAGCTGAATCACGCCACGGTGTCAAGCCCGGTGCCGAGTGACATGCACCTACGCGTCGGAGCAGACAGAAACACCCGCCGGGCGGCCTGCAGCCTCGGCGGGTGGGATTATGAAAATTATTGCGTCAGTGCACGTTCCCGATCAGGACACGTCGGACCGGGATCCTTCCAGCGGCGCGGGCGCCGGTCCGGTGGTCCGGCGCGTGACGAGCCGGGGCCGGAGAACGGTCGCGATCGATTCGGTCCTGCCGCGGTCCAGCCGCTCGATGACCGCGTCGACCGCTGTGGCGGCCTGCTCCCGCGGTTGCTGATTGACCGACGTCAGATCGATGTGCGCGAGCTGAGCCAGGAAGCTGTCGTCGTATCCGGCGACGGAGACGTCCTCGGGGATTCTCACGCCCCGGCTCCGCAGTTCGCTGATCAGCCCGATGGCACTGCGGTCGTTCGCCGCGATCACCGCGGTGGGCAGCTGGGACCGCTCGAGCAGAGTGTGCGCCGCGACCGTCCCGGCGTTGTCGGTGAAATCGCCCTCGACGACGTCGACGTCGAGGCCGTGGCGGCGCATGGCGCGGCTGTAGCCCGATCTCCGGTCGGCCGCAATCGTGCCCGCACCGCCACTGAGGTGCGTGATCTGCCGATGACCCAGTTCCACGAGATGGTCGACGACGGTGCCGATGCCCTTGCCGTCCGCAGTGCGCACGACGTCCACCGAGCTGTCACCGACGCGTCGACCGACCACGACCACCGGCAGCCGCTCCCCCAGCGCGTCGAGGACGTCGGTGTCGAGTTCGGTGCCGAGCAGGATCAGCGCCTCGCAGCGGAAATCGAGCAGCGTGTCGACCACCTTCTGTTCGGCGTGGGTGGGAGTGAGCGCACCCAGCACCACCTCGTACCCGTTCTCGTCGGCGGCGGCGACGAGGTACTCGACCATCTCGGCGTGGAAGCTGTTGCGGATGTCGGCCATCACGCCGACGAGGTGGGTGCGTCGAAGCGACATCAGTGCGGCGGTCCGGTTCGGCCGGTAGCCGAGCTCGTCCGCGACCTCGAGGACGCGTTTCCGCGTCTCGGCACTCGGTCCGGCGACGCGCCGAAACACCATGGAGACCAATGCCTTCGACACACCCACTCGATCGGCGATGTCCTGCATCGTGACGGCCTGCCGTGGCATCTGAACGGAACCGGCGCTCCGGGAATCGTCGTCGCTTCGCATGTGCGGACCCTTTCGCTCGCCGGGCACGAGGCACACCCAGGGTATCCGACACGGACCGAAGTACTAGACCGGGCTACCTCCCCGAACGGTCCGGGCGCCACGACGAGAAGCATCGCGCCGGGCGCGGGATCGTCGGCCCGTTCACGCGGGAGGGGGAAGGAGTGCGGCGAGGTGTTCGTTCACCCGGGTCAGCCGCTGGGTGAGGACGTCGCGATGGTCCGGGTGGGCCCGGTTCCGCACGCGTTCGAGCAGTGTCTGGATGCGGATGAGGACACTGGGTGTGGTCGCCGCCGCGGGGATGAGGTCGTCGAGGGTGGTCCGGACGAAGTCGTCCCAGCCCGGTCGTGCGATCACCAGGCGCAGAGCATTGTTGCGGTCGGTGACGCGCCGGGATTCGATCGGTGCCGCGGCGGCCCGGGCAAGCAGGTCCTCGAGGTAGTCGAGGGCCTGGACCGCCGTCGCCGGGTCGTTGGGCCGCAGCGCGCGTAGCGCGATGTCGGTCAGGAGTCTGAAGGCCAACAGCGGGTCTTGTTCGAATGTCCGCTCGCTGCCGACGACCAGCCCGCCGAGGACGATCGACGGTGCCAGTTCCCCGTGGATGTCGGCGACCGGGGTGCCGCACTGCAGGGTGGTGCCTGGGGCCGCGCGCAGGACGATGACGGCGTTCGCGGTCTGGGCGGCGCCGACGAGGCGGTCGACCAGAATTCTTTGCAGCACGGCAGGTGATGTCGGCCAGGTGACCGTGGTGCGAGGCTCGGGCAGCGGGGCTGCGGATGGCACGACGGTGCTCGCGGTTGTGGGGCTTGCGGCGTCGAGGATGTCGCGGCCGCGGGCAGCGATGGAGTTCAGGACGGGCGAGAGTTGGATGGAGGTTGCCGCTGTCACCTGGAGGGTCCGCAGTAGCACGGCCATCATGGCCAGCAAGACGATGGCCATGATCAGGACGGCCATCGAGACCCGGGCGCGGGGGCCGGTGGCGAAGGCCGCGGAGATGCAGAAGACGGCCACGCCGAGGGCGAACGCGAAGGTCTGCCGCAGAATCGGGGTGTCACGGAATTGGGTCAGGCGCGGGCTGTAGTTCGAGGCCACCCACCGCACGACCAGGATCCCCAGTGAGTAGATGACGGCGACCAGGCCGAGCACACCGAGTCCGATGGTGGTCAGGACGCCGATCACCTGCTGAGCCGGCAGTTCGGGTCCGCGCCGGATCCTCGGAACGGTCAGCCCCAGGCCCAGCCCGACGAGGATGTACAGCACCATGGTGAGTTCGGCGTACAGGATGCGACGACGACGGTAGGCATCACCGGCGGGCGCTGTGCTCATGGTCCTCCCTCCCGCGGCCGGACCGATTGTCGGTGATCGGTGGCGAGGATGTACACGCTGACTGCCAGCACCCACGCCGGGAAGACCAGCGCCACCCAGAGGCTGAAGCTGACGACCACCAGCAGCACCACCGCGAGCAGGTACGTGGCGATCACCAACAGCCCGGGCATCAGCCGGGTCCGCCACCACATCGTGGCCAGGGAGATCATGAACACGGCGGCCATCCGCACGGCGTAGACGTTGGTGACGTGCAACATCACCTCCCGCCCGAAGTACACGATGTCGTTCTCCGGGACATTCGCGTTCCGGGAGACGGCGAGCAGTGCGCCCGCGAGCGCCATCGACACGAACGTCGTGGCGAGAAACAGCAACCCACTGCCCAGGAACACAGTCGAGAAGAAGCGGTCCTCGAGGTCCCCGAACCGGTCACGAAGGACCCCGACGAACCACAGGAACGCGATGCCCGCGAACGGGGCGAGGAACAGGGCAATGGTGATCTGCGATCCACCGCGCACCCAGGGCGCACTCGCGGTGGCCGGCATCGCCGTGACCAGCAGGACAACGCAGGTGGCGAAGAGCACACCGAAGACGATGCCCGCGATCGCCGCGGAACGCGGCGTCCGAAGCTGGCGGTACCGGGCCCCGCCGCGCGGATCGGCCATGGGATCAATCATCGCCGAAATCGGGTGTGGGAACCAGCAGGCAACGGACCCCGTCGCGGCCGCGCGCGGCGCTCCTGCACCGCGGATGAACAAACCCCGCGAGGCTTGCGCGTGCCGGGGGTAGACGCCCCGCCACCGCACCGACAACGATGAAAATGTGGGGTTCCCGCATGCCGAGAAGTGCGCAGCGGGCCGTCGACCGGAGGAGCGACGCCATGGCCACGAACCGTAAGGGCAAGATCGCCGTCGATATTCGAGATTCGGTTGCGGACTGGTCACCGTACCTGCCGCAGGCGGCCCCCGAGGGCGCCCCGAACGTGCTGATCATCGCGTGGGACGACGTCGGCTACGGCAGCATGGACGTCTTCGGCGGTCCCATCGAGACCCCCACCATGCGGCGCATCGCCGACTCGGGTGTGCGGTACTCGAACTTCCACACCACGGCGCTGTGTTCGCCCACCCGCGCCTCGCTGCTGACCGGCCGCAACGCCACCTCCAACGGAATGGCGACGGTCGCCGAACTCAGCTCCGGGTTCCCCGGCATCTCGACGCACATCCCCTTCGAGAACGGATTCATCTCCGAGGTACTGGCCGAACGCGGCTGGAACACCTACTGCGTCGGCAAGTGGCACCTGACCCCGAGCGAGGAATGCAACCTGTCGGCGGTCAAGAGCCGGTGGCCGCTCGGTCGCGGGTTCGAGCGCTTCTACGGCTTCCTCGGCGGCGAGTCGAACAGCTGGTACCCGGACCTCGTCTACGACAACCACCCGATCGAGGCCCCCGGAACCCCCGAGGACGGCTATCACCTGTCGAAGGACCTGTCCGACAAGGCGATCGAGTTCATCCGCGACGCCAAAGCCGTCGACCCCGACAAACCGTTCTTCATGTACCTGGCCCCGCAGGCCGGGCATGCCCCACACCACGTCCCCCCGGAATGGGCCGACAGATACAAGGGCACGTTCGACCAGGGCTACGAGGCCATCCGCGGCGAAATCCTGGCCCGGCAGAAGGAACTGGGCCTGTTGCCGAGGGGTACCGAGCTGTCGCCGATCAATCCGCACGGGGAGCCGAACACCACCGGCCCGGACGGTCAGCTCTGGCCGATCCTCGACACCGTCCGCCCGTGGGACTCGCTCACCGCCGACGAGCAGCGCCTGTTCATCCGGATGGCCGAGGTATTCGCCGGATTCATCTCCTATGCGGACGATCAGCTCGGCCGGGTGATCGACTTCCTCACCGAATCAGGGCAACTCGACAACACCCTGCTCATCGTGATCTCCGACAACGGCGCCAGCGGCGAGGGCGGACCGAACGGTTCCTTCAACGAATGGCGGTTCTTCAACGGCGTCGCCGACACCACCGAGGTGACACTGCCGCACCTCGACGAACTCGGCGGCCCGGCCTCGTACAACCACTACAACACCGGATGGGCCTGGGCGTTCGACACCCCGTTCCCGTACTGGAAGAGGTGGGCCGGATACGAGGGCGGCATCGCCGACATGTGCATGGTGTCCTGGCCGGCCAGGCTGCAACCCCGCACCGAACCGCTGCACCAGTACATTCACGCGGTCGACGTCGTGCCCACCATCTACGAGCTCCTCGACATCGAACCGCCCGCGGTGCTCAAGGGCTACACCCAGAGCCCGATCGAGGGCGAGAGCTTCGCTGCGACGTTGACCGACCCCGAGACGCCGGGGAAACAGACCCAGTTCTACGCCATGCTCGGGCAACGTTCCCTGTACCACGAGGGATGGCTCGCGTGTTCGCTGCACCCGCCGATCTCCGGGTGGGGCAACTTCGGGCACGACGTCTGGGAGCTCTACCACCTCGAAGAGGACCGAGCCCAACTCCACAACCTCGCCGACACCGAACCGCAACGCCTCGCGGAGATGAAGGAACTCTGGTTCTACTACGCCGGCATCTTCAACGGCCTCCCGCTCGACGACCGCAACGCCCTCGAACAGGTCCTCGCCGACCGCCCCCACCCCGGCAAACCCCGCGACCGCTACGTCTACTACCCGAACTGCGCGGACGTCCCCGAAAGCGCCGGTGCCCCGATCACCGGCCGCTCGTACACCATCGCGGCCGGAGTCCACGTGGACACTTCCGACGCCGAGGGCGTCCTCTTCGCCCACGGCGGCGTGGCCGGCGGGCACAGCATGTACGTCAAAGACCACCGACTCCACTACACGTTCAACTGGCTCGGCACCCGAATCGAAGACGTGGCCGCCGACCGCGACCTCACCCCCGGCGGGCACGTGTGCACCGCCGAATTCACCGTGAAAGGCAAGAACGAGGACCCGGCCATGCCCGGATTCACCGGCACCCTCGACCTCTACCTCGACGACCAGCAGGTCGCCAGCAGCGACATCGTCACCCAGCCCGGAGTGTTCTGCCTCGTCGGAGACGGAATCTGCGTCGGACGCGACAGCGCCTCCCCGGTCACCGCCGACTACACCGCACCGTTCCCGTTCACCGGCGGCACCATCGACAAGGTTGTCGTCGACGTCTCCGGGCAACACTACGTAGACCACGAGGCACAGGTGAGGGGCTGGTTCATGATCGACTAGCGCCGCTCACCGGAGCAGCCGGACCACCCTCGATTTTCCGTCCGCGGCATCTGCCCGTCGTGCCGGGATTCGGGCGGGGCGCTGATCTCGATCAGTAGGGACTTCTCCGCCGGTCAGGGCAGAGTGTGGGCATGGATTCACGGGAGAGCGGCGACGCGCTGGGGATACTCGCCGACACGATGGTCGGCGAACTGACCGTGGACTCGGCCGCGGTCCGTGAGGCGCTCGACCGGATTGCTGCCGGTCCGGCCGGGAGGGCGGCGTTCGCGGAGAAGGTGCGCAGGCACCAGGCCGAGCTGACCCGTTTGCGGCGACGGGAACGCGAACTCGGGGTGTTGTTCTCGAGTGCCCGCGAACTCGCCGAACTCCGTGACATCGACGCCCTCCTCGGACGGCTGGTGAGCCGCGCCCACGAGATGATGGGCACCGACGTCACCTACCTGTCCGAGTTCGATCCGGCGACCCGGGAGCTGAACGTCCGCAAGACCGCCGGCTCGGTGACACCGCAGTTCCAGCACCTCCGCGTTCCCCCAGGAATGGGCCTGGCCAGCCAGATCGCCGATTCTCGTGCCGCACAATGGGTTCTGCGTTATCAGGACTACGCGGAGGGGCCGCACGAGGAACTCATCGACGACGCGGTCGCTGCGGAAGGGATCGTGTCGATTCTCGGGGTACCGATGTTGTCGGACGGTCAAGTGCTCGGCGTGCTGTTCGCCGCCACCCGCCAGGAGTACGCCTTCACGCCGGACGAGATCGCCGTGCTGTCCGCGCTCGCCGATCACGCGTCGGTGGTGCTGCAGACCGCCAGCACCCTCGAGCAGGTGCGCAGGTCCGAGGACGAGGCACGCACTGCACTCGACCGGCTGACCGAGTATCTGCAGGTCCGCGACCGGTCCACGGTCGTGCACCAGGAACTCATCGAGGCAGTGCTGGTCGGAGGCGGATTCGAGCAGGTGGCCGGCACCCTCTCCACCGCACTCGGCCGCACGGTCACGATCGTCGACCGAGATCTGCACGCCGTCGCCTCCCACCCGACGTCTGCCGACCCACTGTCCATTCAGCTGTCGCAGGTGGTGCGGGATGCCATTGCGTCGAGCCGCACCACCGGCCACTGCGTTCGCGTCGACGACCCCGGGACGCCGATCGCGGCCGCTGTCATCGCGGGTGAGTTGTATTTCGGCGCGGTACTGGTCGGGTCCGGGGACCTCGAACTCGGACCGGTCGACGAGCGCACCATCGAACGCGCCGCGCAGGTCGGCGCACTGCTGGTGCTGCAGCAGAACGCGATGGCCGACGCAGACCTGCGGGCCCGCGTCGAGTTGGTCGCGGACCTGCTCGACCCGGCACCGGAGCGGCGCCGCGATCTGGAACGTCGAGTGCGTGCCCAGCACGTCGCCCTCGCAGACCTCGAGACCGTGGTGCTGATCGCGGTCCCGGCCGAGGACCGCGCCACCGCGGCCCGTGACGCGACCGCATTCGTCGGCCGCCACGGCCTCGTCGGGGAACACGCAGGCGTCGTCGTCGCCGTTCTCACCGCTACCGCCCCGCCCGAGTTCACCTCGGACCTGCGCAGCCACCTGCGCGAAACGTTGCACGGTCCGGTGCTGGCGATCACGACGCCTCGGGCGGGTTCGCCGGACGCGCTCCCCGCACGATTCGAGTCCGGGCTGCGCACCTCCCGACTACTCGCCGCGCTCGGCACCACCGACGCCGCGGTCAGCACCGACGCGTATCTGCCCTACGCGCTGCTGTTCGACACCGATGCGCGGACGTTGAACGCGTTCATCGACGAGACGATCGGGCCGGTGCGCGCCTACGACGACGGCAAGGGAACGGACCTCCTCGCCACGTTGCGTGCATTCGTCCGCAACGAGGCAAGCCCGACGAAGACGGCGCGGGCCCTCAACTACCACACCAACACGATTCTGCAGCGCCTCCACCGACTGGAGATGCTGCTGGGGCCCGAGTGGCGCGCCGACGAATACCTGTTCCGAATCTCGGCTGCGGTCCGCCTCGACGAACTCCGGGGGCAGTGACAGTCACACATTACCGAAGGAAATACATGTGCGATCGATACATGTCGAGGTCGGCGGAATGCCCCTACCGTGTGAACCGAAGCACAGAACAGGGTTGCCGTCGGGGCTCGCCACACGCCCCCGCCCGTGAGTACGTGGAGGAACACAGTGCCCGTCAACAGCCGCATCCCCGGTCTCAAGGATTTCAGCGCGCAGCAGCGCCGCACAGTGATCGCCGAGAGGACCGGCCTGTCCGAACTCGACGTCGCCGTCTTCGATCCCGGGCAGGGTCTCGGCATCGATCAAGCCGATCACATGATCGAGAACGTCGTCGGGGTCATGGCGATCCCGGTGGGTGTCGCCACCAATTTCACCGTCAACGGGCGCGACTACCTCGTCCCGATGGCTACCGAGGAGCCGTCCGTGGTGGCCGCCGCCAGCAACGCCGCCCGAATGGCGCGGGTGCACGGGGGCTTCCACACCTCCAGCACCGATCCGGTGATGCAGGCCCAGATCCAGATCCTCGACTGCCCCGACCCCGAGGCGTCCCGGCTGCGGGTGCTCGAGGCACGCACGGAGATCATGGAACTGGCCAATGCCCAGGATCCGATGCTGGTCCGATTCGGCGGCGGCGCCCGCGACCTCACCGTGCGACTCGTCCCGACGCGCACCGGCGTGCACGTGGTGGTCCACATCCAAGTCGACGTGCGAGATGCCATGGGCGCCAATGCCGTCAACACCATGGCCGAGGCGATCGCTCCCCGGCTCGCCGAAATCTCCGGCGGGCGTTCGTTGCTGCGGATCCTGACGAACAAGGCGGACCTCCGCATCACCCGGGCCCGGGCCGTGTTCGACAAGGACCTGCTCGGCGGCGAAGAGGTGGTCGACGACATCGTGCACGCCTCCGCGCTCGCCGAATCCGACCCCTATCGCGCCGCGACCCACAACAAGGGCATCATGAACGGCATCACCGCCGCCGTCCTGGCCACCGGCAACGACACCCGCGCGGTCGAGGCCGGTTGCCACTCGCATGCGGTCGCCACGGACGGCCGATACACGGCGCTCTCGCACTTCGAGAAGACCGCGGACGGCCACCTCTCCGGCACCCTCGAGGTGCCGATGGCCGTCGGACTGGTGGGTGGCGCCACCAAGGTGCACCCCGTCGCGCAGGCGGCGGTGAAGATGCTCGGCGTCTCCACCGCGTCGGAGTTGGCGGACGTGATCGTCGCGGTCGGGCTCGCGCAGAACCTGGGCGCCTGCCGGGCGCTGGCCGCCGAGGGCATCCAGCGCGGCCACATGAGTCTGCACGCCCGCACCATCGCCGCCTCGGCCGGCGCCACCGGCGACGAACTCGAACTCGTGGTCACGCGGCTCATCGACGATCAGCGAATCCGGGTCGAGCACGCGGAAAAAGTGCTCGCCGACCTTCGTTCCGGACACTGACGTGACCACCCCCGCAGATCTCGAACCCGTGTGGCGTCCGGCGCCCCACGCGTTCGCCGACCCGTCGCTACCCTCTGCGGTCCGCGTCTACGAGGTCGGACCGCGTGACGGGCTCCAGGCGGAGTCGGCGCTCGCCCCCACCGCGGTCAAGGCAGAGTTCTGCCGACGGCTCGTGTCCGCCGGGGTCCGATCCCTGGAGGTGACGAGTTTTGTTTCTCCGAAATGGATTCCGCAGCTCGCCGACGCCGAGTCGCTCATGGCCGAACTCGACCTTCCCGACGACGTCCGCCAGGTCCTGCTGGTCCCCAACGAGCGGGGGCTGGGTCGGGCACTTGCCGCGGGCGCCCGGGAGATCGCCGTTTTCGTCAGCGCCACCGAGACGTTCGCCCGGAAGAACCTGAACACCTCCGTCGCCGGCGCGCTCGACAACGCCCGGCCGGTGGTCGCGGGTGCGCGCGCCGAAGGAATCGGCACCCGTGGCTACATCTCGATGTGCTTCGGTGATCCGTGGGAGGGGCGGGTCGATCCCGGCCGTGTCGCCGACATCGCCGCGGAACTGGCGGGCATGGGATGCTCGTCGATCTCGCTCGGTGACACCATCGGCGTCGCCACCCCCGGCCACGTCCGCGCCGTGCTCGACGCCGTCGTGGCCGCCGGTGTGCCGGTCGATTCGATC
Organism: Rhodococcus sp. T2V; assembly: GCF_029269925.1. Taxonomy (NCBI): domain Bacteria; kingdom Bacillati; phylum Actinomycetota; class Actinomycetes; order Mycobacteriales; family Nocardiaceae; genus Rhodococcus; species Rhodococcus sp. T2V. The sequence goes on along the minus strand of NZ_JARJBD010000009.1, from coordinate 151,769 downwards.
GCCGGACACTTCCACGACACGTACGGTCAGGCGCTGTCCAACGTGCACGCCGCACTGATCGCGGGAGTCACCGAATTCGACACCGCGGCAGGAGGCCTCGGCAGATGCCCCTACGCGAAGGGCGCCACCGGGAATCTCGCCACCGAGGACCTGGTGTGGATGCTGCACGGCCTCGGCATCAGCACAGGCATCGACCTCGATACCCTGACCGACACCTCCCGCTGGATGTCCGGGCACATCGGCCGTCCCAGCCCGTCTCGGGTGGCGACGGCCCTGACCGCCGCACTCTCCTAGCGCACGCCACCTCTCACACGGAAGTACAGACGATGTCCATCGAAAGCCAGCCCGCCTCGCAGGCGCCCCCGCCCACCGACGATCAGACGTCTCGGCCTCGTTACCTCGAGGTGTGGGGCGACACGGTAGCCGGGCGAGATCTCGCCGTCTCCGTCGTCATCGGTATCGTCGTGAGCGTCTGCGCGCTCCTCGGCGCCACCGCGTTCTTCCACTCCTTCGTCACGGATTCGTCTCTGGCAGACGCGTATGCGCTTCTGGTCGGCATCGCCGCATGCCTGGTCGCGGGCGTCGTCAGCGGGAAGCTGTTCCGCCCCAAGCGGAACATCGCCGTCGACTCGTCCGAGGGCGACAAGGTCGGCGACGTGATCCGGGTGCTGCAGGAGGAACGTCAGGGGCTGGGGTCGGTCAGCGACCTGCCTGCCCAGACGGTCCAGGAATTGAAGGATCTCGACCTCTACGACCGGTTCGCCGAGGCGGAGACACACGGGACGGGCGGACGATCATGAGCGTGCTGTTCACCAACGACGTCCTCGTCGCGATCGCGCTCGGCGTCATCGGCGCCATCGTGTTCTCCCTGATCGGGCTCGTGTCCGGGACCGACGAGACGGCCACCATCGCCCCGCTGACACTGCTGGTCATCCTGCTCGGCGCCCCGCCCGCGGCGGTGTTCACGTTCTTCCTCGCCGGCGCCGTCGCCAAGCACATGACCCACGCGGTGCCCACCACGCTGCTCGGCATCCCCGGCGACACGATGGCCGTGCCGCTGATGCGTGAGGCGCGGCTGCTGCGCAGCCTCGGTGTGCCGCACATCGCCCTGCGCAAGGCGATCTCGGGTGCGATCATCTCCGCGTTCATCGCCGTCCCCGTGGCGGTGCTGTTCGCCACCCTGCTCGCCCCGGTGGCGGACACCGTCCAGTCGGTGGCGCCGTGGTTGTTCCTCGTCGCCGCCGTCGCGATCGCCTACACGTCGCCGGGCAAATGGTCCGGGGTGGCCGCGCTCGTGCCGTTCGTCGTCCTCGTCCTCGCGCTCAAGTCGCTGACGAAGAGCTACGACGTCTCCCTCAACATCAGCTACTTCCTCGGCATCGCGGTCGGTCCCCTCATCGCGGATCTGTTCCTCGTACTCGGTGCGTCGGGACGAAAGGACATGGCCCGCAAGGAACCGGCGACGGTGTGGCTCGCCCCGGAGATCAAGGGATGGACGGGGTATTTCCCGAACCCGTTCCGGATGCTCGACCGCAAGCAGACGGCACAGGTCGCCGCGACGGCGACCGTCTCCAGCGCCACGTTCGTCTTCAGCCCGGTCGCGATGACCGTGCTCATGGGCGAGGTCGTCGGATCCCGGGTCAAGCAGGGTTACCACCGGTTGACCTCGGTGATCGCTGCCCGCAACGGGACCACCGAATCGACGTACATCGCCGAAGCGCTCATTCCGCTCATCGCGTTCGGGCTGCCGCTCAGCCCGGTCGCGGCAGGACCGGCCGCTCCCCTGTTCAACGCGCCACCGGTCTTCACCACCGACGACGGCACCGGGCAGATCCGCAACCTGTCCACGGCACTGACCAACTGGGAGTTCCTGCTCTACGGTCTCGGTGCGGTCGTGATCGCCGCGATCATCGCGTACCCGTTCGCGATGAACTTCGCCCACCGCGCCGCCACCCTGGTCGTCCGGTACGTCAGCCACGAGGCGATCATCGCCACGTTCACCGGACTGGTCGTCGTCATCAGCGTGTGGGAGGGCGGCATCCTCGGACTCGCCGTCACCCTCACCGTCGGACTCGTCGGCGGTCTGCTGTCGCGGGCGTTCAAGATCCACGCCGGCGTCCTGTTCATGGGGTACTACGTGGCGGTCCTCAGCGTCCCCGCCATCCTCGCGCTCTGACCGCGCCGGCTACGCGGTGACCAGGTCGATGGAGACACCGGTTCCCTGCGGATCGACCACCGCCGCGAGAATGGTCTGCTGCGTCTGCGTCAGGTGCTCGGCGCAGGCTGCGGCAGCGGCCGCCCCGTCGCCGGAGAGGATCGCCCGGCACATCGACAGATGCTCGGCCAGCGAGACGTCCAGGCGGTCGGGGCGGGAGTGGGCGATGTTGCGCAGCCGCTCGGTGTGCGGCCGGAGTTCGGCGATCGAGCGGGCCAGCTGAGCGTTCCGGGTGTGCGCGATGACCGCCTGGTCGTAGGTTTCCGTGAGCTCGTAGTAGCGATCGCGCCGGTCATCGGACGGCTTCTCCCGGGAGATCGCCTCGAGTGCTTCCGCTACCTCTTCGAACCGCTGCCGGGCCGCGGAGTCCCGGGCGACGGTCTCGGCGACCATACGCGCCGCGGCCGCCTCGAGCAGGATGCGTAATTCGAAGAGGTCGCGGACGCTCTTGATCGAGATGGGAGCGACCCGTGCGCCCTGCCGGTCGATGAGCGTGACCAGCCCCTCCGCCTCGAGTCGAAGGAAGGCCTGACGGACGGGGGTGCGGGACGCCGCGTACCGCGAGCCGACGTCGAGAGCACTCAGCGATTGCCCCGGCGACAGCACCCCGTTCAGGATGTCCGCCCTGAGCTGCCCGTATACCTGTTCACTCTTGCTCTCGCCCGCCATGGATACATTCTAACGTTCGCAGCGGTATCGGCTAAGGTATACATTAATGCACACTATCGAAGAACGAAATCCCGACAAAGGCGCCCGATCGTGAACGACGTGCACACCCCCGAACGGACCGTGCCGACGCGCGCATCCCGACTGCGTCGTCACGGACTCCGATGGGCCGCACTGATCGCACTCTCGGCCGGCGGCTGGGCCCTCGGCGAGAGCATCGGACTCACGGCGGCCGGCCTTTTCGCGGCCCTGATAGTCGCGGCGGCCCTGGCCGTCACCGGCCGGGGTCCGTCCCGAGTGCCCCGCCCGCTGGGCAAGCTTGCCCAGGGCGTGCTGGCCAGTGCGGTCGGGCTGATGGTGCACCGGGAGACGATCGCGGCCCTCGGCTCGCTGTGGGTGCCGGTGGTCTCGATCGCGGCCGCGACCCTGGTGATCAGCGTGGCGGCCGGCGCCCTCCTCGCGCTCCATCGTGACGTGGACGCGGTGACCGGATCCCTGGCCATGACGGCCGGCGGCGCCACCGGACTCGTCGCGATGGCCCGCGAACTCGGCGGCGACGACCGCATCGTCGCGGTGGTGCAATATCTGAGGGTGGCGCTCGTCGTGGTGTCGATGCCGATGATCGTCACGTTCGGTTTCCGCGCGGATACCGGTACCGGAACGGCGACGGCCACCGACGGCGGCGGCGCCGAATGGTATGTGGCACTGCCGTTCCTGGCACTGTTCATCGTGGGCGGCACCGCTGCGGCGTCCCTTCTGCGACTGCCCGCACCCGCGACGTTGGGGCCGCTGGCGGTGAGCGCCGGATTCGAACTCGGCGGCTGGAGCGACGCGGTCTCGGTCCCGCCGATGCTGATGACGGCCGCGTTGATCCTCATCGGCTGGCAGGCCGGGCTCGCATTCGATCGGGCGAGCTTACGGGCGATCGGACGGATCCTGCCGTACGCCGCGCTGCTCACCTTCCTGGTCGGGGCGGCGTGCGCGGGCCTGGGCATCCTTCTCGCCCACCTCACCGGCGCGAGCCTCCTCGAGGCCTATCTCGCCACCACCCCCGGCGGTCTGGCGGCGGTGCTGGCCGTGTCGGCCTCCACCTCCTCCAACGTCACGTTCGTCGCGGCCGCGCAGGTGCTGCGGCTGGTCATCATGCTCGTCACCACCCCGATCATGGCGAAGGCATTCGCCCACTTCAGTTCTCGGCGCCGGCGAGCGTAGCGGGATCCTCTCCGGACGAGGCGGTCCGGTCACGTCCGGGCCGTCTCGACCGGAGAGTAATCCCACACACCCCGGGTTCGGTTGCAGTGTCTCCGAACTCGGGGTGTGCCGGAGAGTGGTTTCTCGAATGTCGGCGCATGGCATCTACCTCTCATTCTCGTCGGCAGCCACCGGGCTGCAGGTTGGTGTGTCGGGGTTCGATCAGCCGTAGACGCGCGCGATGAAGGCGTCGAGGTTGTCGCGAACCCGCGCGATCCTCTCCTCCGGTTCGAGATCCTCACGGTACTGCCTGCCGAGCGCGGGCGACTTCTTCCGGCGCGCGTACAGCGAGCAGGCGAGATCGGCGCACATGTACGTGCCGATCGAGTTGCCCCGGCGCCCGGACTCCCCCGACTTACGCGCGGTCATCAGCGAGACACCGCCACTGGCATGCGTGGTCATACAGACCGTGCACATCTGCGCGCGGCGGTAACCGCCCGTCTCGTAGCGCAGCGCGACGCCGACCAGACGACCCTCCCGCGGTACGACGACATAACAGCGGCCGGGAAACGACGGGTCGCTCCAGCCGAGGAAGTCGAGATCCTCCCACGGCCGATCGTCCAGGTCACGAGGGACCGGTAGGCGCTTGGCGTCGCCCTTGGAGCAATTGATGAACGACGACCGGATGTCGTGTTCGGTGACGGGTTCCATGACGAAGTGAACTCCTTCTGTCGACGGGTGGACAAAGCCACGTGACGATACGGACCGCGGCCGCATCGGGCAACGGATTTTCGGCGGTCCACAGTTCCGACGCTGCGTGTATCGTGCTGTTTCCGGCTTCGAGGGGATGGGTATGGCGGCAGGTACACGGGTCGGCTCGCAGTTCGGGCATTACCATCTCAGGGCTCTGCTCGGCCGGGGCGGAATGGGTGAGGTGTACGAGGCGTACGACACCACCAAGGATCGCACCGTCGCACTCAAGATCCTCGACGTCGACCTTGCGAAAGACCCCACCTACCAGCAGCGGTTCCGCCGCGAATCGCATGCCGCGGCCCGGCTGCAGGAGCCGCACGTCATCCCCATCCACGACTGGGGCGAGATCGACGGTGTGCTCTACATCGACATGCGTCTGGTCGTCGGGCAGGATCTGCGGGCGCTGCTCCGCTCGCGTGGGCCGATGGGCCCCGCACACGCGGTGGCGGTCGTCGACCAGATCGCGGCGGCGCTCGACGCCGCGCACGCCGACGGTCTCATCCACCGCGACGTCAAGCCGGAGAACATCCTCGTCACGGCCGGTGAATTCGCGTACCTCGTCGACTTCGGTATCGCGCACTCGAGTTCCGATCTCCGCCTGACCACCCTCGGCAGCGCTGTCGGCTCGTACGCGTACATGGCGCCCGAGCGGTTCGACAACGCACCGGTCGATGCCCGCGCGGACGTCTATTCGCTGGCGTGCGTCCTCTACGAATGCCTCACGGGGTCCATTCCGTTCCCGTCCAACAGCATCAGCAGCGCGATCCGCGCGCACCTCACGACACCCGTGCCCAGCCCCAGCTCGATCCGGCCCGACGTGCCCGCCACGTTCGACGAGGTGATCGCCCGGGGTCTGGCCAAGGATCCCCGCGATCGGTACCGGACGGCAGGCGATTTCGCGGCGGCAGCCCGCTCCGCGTTGACCGCTCGCGAGCGGAAGACCGAAACCGACATCGCGACCCGCCCGGAACCGTCGCCGGGCATGCGATCCGAGCCGACCCGGGTCGACGACCGCGGGCGTCCACCCGTCTACCCGCCGACCGCGGTCCACAGCGGTCCGCCGGCCCCAGCTCCGCCTTATTACCCGCCCGCTCCCTACACCGCCCCGCCGCCTGCGCGTCGGTCGGCGGCCGTGCCGGTGACGGTGACCGTGCTGGTGATCGCGTTGCTGGCACTCGCCGGGGTGGTCGGATGGCTCGTGCTGGATCGGAACAACCCGGACGACCCCGCGGTCACCGCGGCCGGCAGCAGTCAGGTGCGCCTTCCCGTCACGGAGGACGTCCCCGTCGCGACCACGAAGGCGGCTCCGGCGACGGTCCCGCCCGCCGTGACTCCGCCGAGAACGACGAGGACGACGACGCCGCCCGCGCCGCCGATCGTCGGCGAGGTGTCGGGCGCCGATCGGCAGGGCTTCCTGCCCCCGTCCGATGCACGATGCAACTACACCAACCCGGCGGTGTTCATCGGTCGCACCACGAAGTCCCTGGTCGTGGTCTGCGAGACGGGCGTGGGACGCTATTACTACCAGGGCGTGCGCATCAGCGACGGCGCCGCGATCTCCGTCGACGACCCGAGCCCCAGCGGTTCCGGCTTCGTCGCCACCGGCGACGGCGGCACCGAGTACCGGGTCACCCCGTCCGCCCTGACCATCGTCGGCGGCGACGGCAAGGTCCTCGCGACCGAACCGATGATCGAGTCCGCATACCGCTGAATCGCCCTCCGACGGATCCGAATGTCCTCCGAAGAATCGCCGTCTGCGGCGACAACGGGACGGACGGTCGGAATCGGTGAGAGTATAGGGCTGTGAGCGCAGAGGCAGATCATGAGGAGAGACGTCGCCCGATCCCGGACACCCCGTTGGGCTACCTCGAGCAGTTACCCGCCCTCGTCCTGCTCGAGCGCCTCCCGGTTCCCGTCCTGGCGGTCGAGGACGACGGCACGGTCGTCCACGCGAACAGTGCGTTCGAGAGGATGCTGGGGCACCCCGTCGCGTCACTGCGCGGGCGTCCGGTGTCCGAACTCCTCGACCTGGACGAGACGTCGACGGGCGCCGCGGCGGTCGAACACCTCCGTGAGTCGGCGACCACCCCCGTCGACCTCGCACATCAGGACGGATCCCGGGTTCGCGCACTCGTCAGCAGGCCCATCCTCCGCCGGCAGGACGACCCGGTGACCCTCGTCTGCTTCCACGACGTCACCGAACAACTGTGGAACGGCGGCCGGGCCCCGGGGTTCTGACCTCGCGCCCACAGTTGCACACGGATTTGCCGGAATCCCGCGCAATTGCGCCCGCATCCGGCAAATCGCTGTGCACACAGCGGGGCCTGCCTCCACCGGCGCCGATCCGGTGACCCCGATGCCCCTCGATGTCCTCCTCGACTGGTAGACAGTACTTCCGATTACCCGGGGGGAAGACTCATGCGTAAGAACGTTGCAGGCCAGAAATCACGGGCGTCGCTCGACGTACCGGTACCTGCCCAGTCGGATTCGACCAATGCCACCGCCATCATCTCGCTGTACTCGGCGCTCATCGGTCTTGGGCTGCCCGCCGTGGTGTTCGGCCATATCGCCCTCGATCAGATGCGGACGTCGAGCGAACGCGGCAGATCGCTCGCCGAAGCGGGTCTCCTCTTCGGCTACATCGAGGCCATCGTCACGGTGGCAGTCCTCGTCAATGCGTTCGGAATACCAGGGTTCTGACCTCGCGCCCACAGTTGCACACGGATTTGCCGGAATCCCGCGCAATTGCGCCCGCATCCGGCAAATCGCTGTGCACACACCGTGACGAGGATGGCCGCGAAACCACCCGGGCCCGATCTGCCGCGGGTTAGGTTGGCTGCATGGCGACCGGTAAGGACAAGTCACCCGCTGTCGAACTGGAGGTCGGCGACCGGATCGTGCGGATCTCGCACCCGGAGCGCGTCTACTTCCCCGCCACCGGCGCCACGAAACTCGACCTCGCGAACTACTACCTCAGTGTCGGCGACGGGATCGTGCGCGCACTGCGCGAACGCCCCTGCATGATGCACCGCTTCCCGGACGGTCTGAGCGGCGAGAAGGTGCACCAGAAGCGGTTGCCGCACGGTGCGCCGGACTGGGTGCAGACGGTTCGCGTGACGTTTCCGCGGTACAACCGCCACGCCGACGAACTGTGCGTCACGCACCTGGCGGACGTGATCTGGGCAGTGCAGATGTCCACGGTCGAGTTCCATCCGTGGAACTCGCGCCGCGCGGACGTCGAACGACCCGACGAGTGGCGGATCGATCTCGATCCGATGCCCGAGTGCGGGTTCGACACGGTGCGGCGCGTCGCCGGGGTGGTGCACGAGGTGCTCGACGAAGTGGGTGCGACGGGGTGGCCGAAGACGTCCGGCGGCAGCGGCATGCACGTCTACGTCCGGATCCGGCCCGACTGGGGATTCGGCGACGTCCGGCGGGCCGCGCTGGCATTCGCCCGCGAGGTGGAGCGCAGGGCACCGAAGGACGTGACCACCACCTGGTGGCGGAAGGACCGGGACCCGCGCAAGTTGTTCGTCGACTACAACCAGAACGCCCGCGACCACACCATCGCCAGTGCGTATTCGGTGCGGGGTGTGCCCGACGCGACGGTGTCCACCCCGGTGACGTGGGACGAGATCGACGACGTGGACCCGCACGAGTTCACGATCGCCACCGTCCCCGAGCGGTTCGCGACACTCGGTGATCTGCACGGGGGAATCGACGACGCCGTGTTCTCGCTCGAGCCGCTGCTGGAGTGGGCGGACCGCGACGAGGCCGAGGGCGAGTCGGATCCCGGTGGCGCGGAGGACTAGTCGGCGCTACAGGTCCAGCACCACGTCGTCCGCCGGTGTGGTGCAGCAGATGAGAGTGTTCCCGTCCGCCGGCGGTTCGATCGGTTCCGGGTCGTAGTCGACGGACCCGGACAGCAGCACCGTTTCACAGGTGTGGCAGACGCCGGTGCGACACGACCAGCGTGTCGGCACGTCACACGCCTCGGCGAAGTCGAGGAGGGTTCCCCGCCCGGCGTCCCACGGCACGGTGAGCCCGCTGCGCGCGAACGAGACGGAGGGACCTGCACCCTGCGGCCCGGGCGGCGGATGGGGTGCCCGCGAAGAATCCTGAACCACACCGGGATTGAGAGATCCTTCCGCACCGAACGTTTCGACGTGAATCCGCGCGGGGTCGAGTCCGTCGGCGGCAAGGGCAGATCCGAGATCGGCCATGAACGACGCGGGCCCGCACAGATAGGCATCCGCGTCCGCGGGCAGACCGAGACTCGCAATCAGTTCCCCTGTGAGCCGGCCTGCCGTGGTGTAGTCGGCACCCCTGCTGTCGGTTTCGGCAGGCCTGCTGTAGGCGATGTGCGAACGACTGCCCGGCAACCGGTCCAGGAGGTCGCGGCACTCTTCGGCGAAGGGATGCTCGGATCCGTCACGGGCACCGTGGACCCACCACACCTGCCGCGACGACCCCGCTTCCACGAGTGCGTACAACATCGACAGCAGAGGTGTGACGCCCACGCCCGCGGACACGAGCACCACCGGCCTCGCCTCGCCGTCCAGGAGGAAGGTCCCTCGCGGGGCCGCCACCTCGAGGGTGTCACCGAGGCGCACACGCGAATGGATGTATCCGCCTGCGACGCCGTGCGGTTCCCGTTTCACACTGATCCGGTAGTCGGCGGCGCCGGGGCGATTGGACAGCGAATAGCTGCGGATCACCGGGCCCTGCACGTCGTCGGGGTGCAGGCGCAGTGTGATCGACTGCCCCGCCTGCCAGGACGGCAACGCCGAACCGTCGGGTGCGGCCAACGACAGCGACAGGACGCGGCGGCTCTCCTCGTGAATCCCGGTCACCGTGAGCGAGCGGAAGCCGGGCCACGCCGGCGGCGGGCTGCCTGCGGTCTTCGTCAGCCCGACGTTTCCGCCGGCACCCGAATCGGCGCGGTCCAGAATGCTCTGCAGCGACTCCTTCCACCCGGGGCTCAGCGCCGGGATCCGCAACGCTCGTTCGAGTGCGTCGCGGGGGTGGCCGGGCAGGTACAGGAGCGCGTCGATCTCCGCGACGGGCACCGCTTCCGGGCCCGCGGCGACCTTCACGATGTCCTGCCCGGCCTCGACCTCTCCTTCCTCGATCACCCGGAGGTAGAAGCCGGGCCTGCGGTGGGACACGAGCAACGCCGCCATCTGCGGTTCGTTCATGCGCATACCCACCCGGTAGCACGTCACGCGGGGCTGGGTGACCTCGAAGACCGCGGTTCCGATCCGGTAGCGATCACCGATGCAGACCTCGTCGTCGGGCAGACCGTCGACGGTGAAGTTCTCGCCGAAATGCCCGGGTTCGAGATCGTCACGGCGGAGGTATTCACGCCAGTGACGGTAGGACTCGGTCTGGTAGACGAGCACGGCGCGGATCTCACCACCGTGTCCCCCGAGGTCGCCCTGGCCGTCACCGTCGATGTTGAGTCGCCGGACCGTCCGGGGGCCGTCCACGGGACGCTTCCACACGCCGGTGTGGACCGTCCGTCCCCGCCAGGACACGTCCCGGGGCATCCCGACATTCAGTGAACTGAGCGTAGCCACGGCGTTCGCCTCTTCTGGTCGGTACGACACTCGATCGGCCCCCGATCGATCATCTGTCATCCCATCCCGCGGATCAACGACTCGGCGTGCGGCCGCAACAGACACGCGCCCCGACCGTGCGGCCGGGGCGCGTGTCTCGCATGCCGAACTTCCCTATCGCGGCGGCGGGGGCGGTGGTGGCGGAGGCGGCGGGGGGTTGGGATTGCAGAGTTGGCAGCCGTCGACCGGAGGTTTGGGAACGGGTGCGTGACAATCGTTCTGACAGGGTCTGGCGCCGGCGAACTCGGCGGTTCCCACCAGCGAGATCGACAGGGCAGCGAGGATCGCCCCGATGGCCGCCACGATCCTGGCGGAAGTTCTGGTAGTCGACATTGTTCCTCCTGTGAGCTGAAGCGCGGTGTGCAGCACCGTCGTTCGAGCATCCGGGAAGGACGCCACGACTGCCAGGCACCCTGGGGGTGGATTGTGCCACCCGCTCAGCCGAGGCGGCCGATCACATCCAGCACGTCGCGCAGCGCGGACAGCGAATGCGCGGGGAGAAACGCGTCGCAGAACGGCAGCGCGGCCGCCATCGAACCGGCGAGCGGCCGGAAGCCGGGGTCACCGGCGCGGGGGTTGAGCCACACCAGGCGATGGGCGCGACGGCGCACCCGGGTGAGGGCGTGTGCCAGGCGCTCCGGGTCGTCGCTGTCCCAGCCGTCGGACGCGATGACGACGAGTGCGCCGCGCAGCGCGTTGCCGTGCGGGGACGCGAGCAGTTCACTCACGCTGCCCGCGATGTGGGTGCCCCCGAATCTGTCGACCACCTTCTCGTTCGCCCTGCGGACCGCGGTCTCGGCGCTGCGGTGGGCGAGCACGGGGGTGAGCCTCGTCAGCGACGTGGAGAATGCGAACACCTCCGGCCTGCCCGCGGTCTGCCGTTGCACCGCCGCCCGCATCAGATGGAGGTAGATCGCGGCGTACGGCTGCATCGACCGGCTCACGTCGCACAGCATGACGATGCGGCGCGGGCGGTTCCGGGCGCGGCTCCGCGCGAGCACCACCGGCTCCCAGCCCGTCGCCCTCGACCGGTTCATGGTGGCCCGCAGGTCGATACGCCTGCCGCGGCGATGCACTTCGCGACGCCGGGTGCGGCGGGACGGCCAGACCGCGGTGGCCTGTTCCAGCCAGGCTCCGAGGAGCCGGAGGTCGCGGGCGTCGAATCGGGCGAAGGGTTCGCCGGCGCGGGCCACGAGCCTGCTGGGCAGTGTGTCCGGCACCGCGGTGAGCCCGTCGTGAAGGCCGTCCTCGGCGCTGTCGACGCCGCCGATCATCGCCGGTCGGGTCATCCACGGCACGCCCTCGACGTCCTGCGCGTCGCCGGGCCGGTCGTGGCCGTCGCGGACGGCGGCGAGGGCCGACTCCCGCCCGGCGGCGGTGCGCCGCGCATGCGGATCGACCGACAGCAGCGCGTCCTCGAAGACCGCGGCGAACACCGCGTCGAACGACGCGAGGTCGTCGACGCGGTTGACGAGCGTCAGACGCGCCGACCAGTACAGCCGCGAACGTGAACCCGGCGGCGACAGGTGCAGCGCCTGCACGAACACCGCGGGGCCGCTCGCCGAGACGACGACGCCGCGGGCCCGCAACCGGGCGACGAGTGCCACGGCGAACGCCGCGAGGTCGACGCCCCGCAGGACGCCCGACGCGGTCATCGCCTGCGGCGGCCCATCACGAGGACGACCACGATTCCCGCGAGGACGGCAGCGAGGATCGGGGCGTACCGTTTCCACGCACCCGCACCGGACAGCGCCAGCAGGTCCAGCGGCGCCGGTTCGGCGGCGGGCCGTGCCACGGACAGCGTCGTGGTGCCGGCGGCGTCGGTGGCGGCACCCACTGATTCGGGTTCGGCCGCGGTCTGGTCGGCAGGCCCTCCGGACAGTTTCGCTTCCAGCGATTCCGCGAACTGCCCCATGAGTTTCTCGGACACCTGCTGGATCATCCCGCTGCCGAACTGCGCGAGTTTGCCGACGATCTTCATGTCGGTGTCCACGGTGACGCGGGTGCCGTCGCCCGCTTCGTGCAACTGCGCAGTGATCGTCGCGGACGCATTGCCGGAACCACGCGAGTCCCGCCCGCGGGCGTCGATCACGGCGCGGTGCTCCTGCGCATCGCGTTCGACGAACGTGGCCTTGCCCTTGAACTCACTCGTCACCGGGCCGACCTTGACCTTCACCTTCCCCAGGTAGTCGTCGCCCTCCCGCCCGGTCATCTGCGCGCCGGGCAGCAGGGGGGCAACCTCCTCGAGGTCGCTGAGCACCTCCCACGCCTGCTCGATCGGGGCGCTGACGGTGAACTCGTTGGCGATCTTCATGGCGGAACCCTCTCATCCGGTGGCCAGGCCGCGCGCGTAGTCGACGAATGCGTCCTGAACCATTGTGCGGTCGTCCGGGGTCTTCGCGAGCGCACTCAGGCTCGAGATCGCGTCTTCGCGCACCAGATCGGCCACACCCAGCGCCGCGAGCGCGGACACCCAGTCAATCGTCTCCGCGATTCCGGGGGGCTTGTCGAGATCGAGGTCGCGGGCACGGCCGACGAATCGGGTGGCGTGCTCGATGAGGAGTTCGGACGCCACGGACACCGTGCGGCGCACGATCGCGGCCGCCCGCGCCGGCTCCGGGTAGTCGATCCAGTGGTAGAGGCATCGCCTGCGCAGCGCGTCGTGGAGGTCGCGGCTGCGGTTGGACGTCAGCACGACGACGGGATGATGTTCGGCCGTGAACGTTCCCAGTTCCGGAACGGTCACCGACGCCTCCCCCAGAAATTCGAGGAGCAGGGCCTCGAACTCGTCGTCGGCCCGGTCGATCTCGTCGATCAGCAGCACGGGCGGGGTCGGTCCCCGATACCTCACACAGTGCAGGATCGGACGTTCCAGCAGGAACTCCTCGGTGAACAGGTCGTCCTCGGTCAGGCCGTCGCCCCGCGATTCGGCCAGCCGGATCGTGAGCAGCTGCCGCTGATAGTTCCAGTCGTAGAGCGCCTCGTTCGCGGTGAGGCCTTCGTAGCACTGCAACCGGATCAGCGGTGCGCCGAGAACGGTCGCCAGGGCCTTCGCCGCGGTGGTCTTGCCGACTCCGGGTTCGCCTTCGAGCAGCAGGGGACGGCGCAGGACCGCCCCGAGATACAGCGCCGACGCGGTTCCGAGGTCCAGGAGATAGTCCTCGGCGTCGAACCGCCGGACCACGTCCGCCACATCCTCGAACCCCTCCGTCATACCGCTCCCGTCTCCTGCGCGAACGACGCCCGGCACCCCGGCCCGCAGAACCAGAAGTCGTGGCCGTCGCGCCGGAGGTGGACGGTGTCCGGTCCCACGACGACGCGCATCCCGCACACCGGATCGACCGCCTCCGCCACCGCCGCCCGCGAGGCCGAACCGCCCTCCGGCGCCCGCAGTCCCGCCCTCCGCAGCTGCTGCACCAACTCGGCCGCGATCGACACGGCGATCTCCGCCGACGTCCGCGCCCCGATGTCGAGGCCGACCGGGGTGTGCACCCGCGCCCGCTCGGACTCGGTGAGGCCCAGGGTGTCGAGGATGGCTCCCCCGCGGGTCCGGCTGGCGACGAGCCCGACGTACCCGACGCCGGCGTCGAGCGCCGCGCGGATGACCTCCGCTTCGGGTCCGCCGTGGCCGGCGAGCACCACGGCCGTGGTGCTCGAGAACTGCCCGGCGTCGTCGTGCTCGACGGTGAACCCCAGCAGTTCCGAAATCCCCGCCAGACACTGCGCGATCGGTGTGGTGCCGCAGATCCTGACGAGCGGCGGCGGCACCTGCGGCTCCAGGAAGATCTCCATGGCGCCGCCGGACAGGCACGGATTCACCACGACGGACGCGCCCGGGGTCTCCGGGAACTGCACGGCCCCGTCGGGCAGGACCCGCAGCAGCACGCTCTCGTTGCGCTCCAGCACACCCAGCGCGGCGGTGCGCACCGAGTTCTGGGCGCACTGCCCGCCGACGAAACCCTCGATCGTCCCGTCCTGCAGGAGGATCGCCTCGTCGCCGGTGTGACTGGACGTCGGCGGCTGCGCCCGCACCACCGTCGCGTGGACGAACGGCCTGCGGTCGCGCACCAGTTGCGCCGCACGCTCTGTCAGATCCATCGGGCCTCCTCGCAGCCGACGGGGCGACACTCAGATCGGGGGTGTCGCGCGGCCCTGCATCGCCTCCCACACCCGGGACGGGGTGAGCGGCATGTCGGCGTGCCGTACCCCGAACGGCGCGAGCGCGTCCACCACCGCGTTCACCACGGCCGCGGGCGATCCGACCGTCGCCGATTCGCCGATGCCCTTGGCGCCGATCGGGTGATGCGGCGACGGGGTGACGGTGAAGCCGGTCTCGAGTTTCGGGACCTCGAGCGCGGTGGGGATCAGGTAGTCCATCAGCGACCCGCCGAGGCAGTTGCCGTCCTCGTCGAATTCGATGATCTCCATCAGGGCCATGCCGATGCCGTCGACGATGCCGCCGTGGACCTGCCCCTCGATGATCATCGGGTTGATGCGGGTGCCGCAGTCGTCGACGGCGAGGAACCGCCGCACCTTCACGACGGCGGTGCCGGGATCGACGTCGACGACGCAGAAGTACGCGCCGTACGGGTACGTCAGATTCTCGGGGTTGTAGCAGATCTGCGCGTCGAGGCCGCCTTCGATGCCCTCCGGCAGGTCGCCGGCGCCGTGTGCCCGCATCGCGATGTCCTGGATGGTCACTTTCGCCGAGGGGTCGCCCTTCACATGGAATTCGCCCTTCTCCCACTCCAGATCGGCGACCGAGGCCTCGAGCATCCCGGACGCGATGATCTTCGCCTTGTCCCGCACCTTGCGGGCTACCAGCGCGGCGGCCGCCCCGGACACCGGCGTCGACCTGCTGCCGTACGTGCCGAGCCCGAACGGCGTGTTGTCGGTGTCGCCGTGGACCACGTCGATGTCGTCCGGCGGGATGCCGAGTTCCTCCGCCACGATCTGCGCGAACGTCGTCTCGTGGCCCTGCCCCTGGGTCTGCACCGACAACCGGACGACGGCCTTCCCCGTGGGGTGGACCCGCAGTTCGCATCCGTCGGCCATGCCCAGCCCCAGGATGTCCATGTCCTTGCGGGGCCCGGCACCGACGGCTTCGGTGAAGAACGCCATGCCGATTCCCATCAGCTCACCACGCTCGCGACGTTCCTTCTGCTCCTCCCTCAGGTGGTCGTAGCCGATCATGTCCATGGCCTTGCGCATGGTGGTCTCGTAGTCACCCGAGTCGTACACCCACCCCGTCTTGCTGGTGTACGGGAACTGTTCCGGCCTCAGCAGATTCTTCAGCCGCAGTTCCGCCGGATCCATCTTCAGGTCGAACGCCAGGCAGTCGACGAGCCTCTCGACCAGATACACGGCCTCGGTGATGCGGAACGAGCAGGCGTACGCCACCCCGCCGGGCGCCTTGTTCGTGTAGACCGCCGTCATCGCGCAGTGCGCGGCCTCGATGTCGTAACTGCCGGTGAACACGCCGAAGAAGCCCGCCGGATACTTCACCGGGGCCGCGGTGCCGTTGAACGCCCCGTGATCGGCCAGCACCTTCGTGCGGATCGCGAGCATCTTGCCCTCCGCGGTCGCCGCGATCTCACCGACCATGATGTAGTCGCGGGCGAACCCGGTGCTCATCAGGTTCTCGCTGCGATCCTCCATCCACTTCACCGGCTTGCCCGTCACGAGCGACGCGACGATCGCGCACACGTATCCCGGGTAGATCGGCACCTTGTTGCCGAATCCGCCGCCGATGTCCGGGGACACCACCCGGATCTTGTGCTCCGGGATCCCGGCGACGAGGGCGTACACCGTCCGGTGCAGTTGCGGGGCCTGCGAGGTGGTGTACAGGGTGAGCTTGCCGGACACCCGGTCGATATCGGCGATCGCCCCGCACGTCTCCATCGGCGCCGGATGCACCCGGGGGTAGGCGATCTCCTGCTTCACCACCACGTCCGCCTTCGCGAACACGGCCTCGGTCGCGGCGGCATCGCCTGTCTCCCAGTCGAAGCAGTGATTGTCCGTCTTGCCCTCGAGGTCGTCGCGGATCACCGGAGCGTCGGGCGACAGCGCCGCGCGGGCGTCGACGACGGGATCGAGCATGTCGTATTCGACGTCGATCAGTTCCAGCGCGTCCCGCGCCGAATAGCGGTCCTCGGCGATGACGAACGCGACCTCCTGGCCCTGGAAGCGCACCTTGTCGGTGGCAAGCACGGCCTGCACGTCGTTGGACAGCGTCGGCATCCACGCGAGGTTCTTCGCGGCGAGGTCGGCGCCCGTCACCACCGCCGTCACCTTCGGATGTTCCCGTGCCGCAGTGGTATCGATGCTCACGATGCGTGCGTGCGCGACCGGCGACCGCAGGATCGCCAGGTGCAGCATGCCGGGGAGGGTGATGTCGTCGACGTAGTTTCCGAGCCCCCGGATGAAGCGGGGGTCCTCCTTGCGGAGCATGCGACCGTGGCCGCACGGTTTCTTGTCGTTGTCCACGACGGCGTCGCCCGAGGGCGGACGCGATTCGACGGTGGTCATGACGCACTTCCCACATGCTCTTCGACTGTCTTCGGCGTGCCCTCGGCGCCCCGCGTCGTGTCCTCCTGGACGTCCGCGTCGAAGTCGCCTGCCGGTTCGGGCTCGGCGGCTTCACCGGCCCGGTGGTCCGCCGCCCACTGGATCGAGCGCACGATCGTGGTGTACCCGGTGCAGCGGCAGATCTGCCCGGAAATCGCTTCCCGGATGGTGGCCTCGTCCGGGCTCTCCTCGCGGTCGAGCAGTGCCCGCGCCGTCATCATCATGCCGGGCGTGCAGAACCCGCACTGCAGTCCGTGACACTGCATGAAGCCCTGCTGGACGGGATCGAGTTCGCCGTCGTGCTCGAGGCCCTCGACCGTGCGGACGTCGTGCCCGCCGGCCATCGCGGCGAGCATCGTGCACGACTTCACCGGATCGCCGTCGACGGTGACGACGCACGTGCCGCAGTTGCTGGTGTCGCAGCCCCAGTGGGTCCCGGTCAGGCCCAGTTGGTCGCGGAGGAAGTGGACGAGCAGCATGCGCGGTTCCACCTCGGCGGTCACTGCTTCACCGTTGACGGTCATGTTCACCTGCATGGCTATGCCTCTTCTCCGGTCGGCTCGTGCTCCACGTCGCTGCGGAGCACCCGGTCGACCGCTGTACGGAGTGTGCGGATCGTGAGTTCGGATGCGAGATGACGTTTGTAGTCGACGGTGCCGCGGGCGTCGCCGACCGGCGAGCAGACCTGCGCGGCCATCCGCCCGGCCTGGGCGAACGCCTCCTCGGACGGGGGCCGTCCGGTCAGGTAGTCGGCGATGTCCGCGAGTCCGGAGGGGTCGGGCTCGACCGCGGTCAGGCCGACGGCGGCCCGGGCGATCTCGCCGCCCTCCACCGTGACGGCCGCTCCGGCCGCGGTGACCGCCCAATCGCCGGTCCGCCGTTCGACCTTGGCGTAGGCGCTGGAGCTGTGGCCGTGGACGGGTATCACGATCTCGATGAGCATCTCGTTGTGCGCGAGCGCCGTCTCGTACGGTCCGACGAGGAACTCGGACATGGGGATCTCGCGGCGTCCGCCGGGTCCCTGCACCACGCACGTGGCGCCGAGGACACCGCAGACCGTCGTGAGGTCCTCGGCCGGATCCGCCTGGCACAGCGATCCGCCGATGGTTCCGCGGTTGCGGACCACCGGGTCTGCGATCACCTTCTCCGCGTCGCGGAAGAGGGGGAACGCCGCCGCGAGTTCGTCCGATTCGAGGAGCCGGCGGTGCCGGGTCATCGCACCGATCCGCAGCCTCGACCGCTCGGTCGTGATGTATCCGAGTTCGCCCTCGAGGTCGTTGATGTCGATGAGGTACTCGGGATTGGCGAGACGAAGTTTCATCATGGGGAGCAGGCTGTGGCCGCCTGCCACGAGGCGGGCTTCGTCGCCCAGCCGGTCGAGTAGGGCGATCGCGTCGTCGACGCCCGTTGCACGCTCGTATTCGAAGGATCCTGGTACTTGCATTGTGACCTACCTCACAAATGTGGATCCTTTCAGCCTGCGCAAGAACCGGTGGTCCGTCAACCCCGGTGAACCGCCCTATTCGACGAGGGAATCCACCGGTTCCTCGTGGTGGATCCGGCCGCTCGACTCCGCCAGCGGGCGCCCGGTGCCACCCCACCGGCAGGCGATGATCTCGGCGGCGATGGACACCGCCGTCTCCTCCGGGGTGCGGGCGCCGATGTCCAGGCCGATGGGGCTCGACAGCCGGTCGAGTTCGGTGTCGGTCAGTCCCGCCTCGCGGAGGCGTTCGCGCCGGTCCAGGTCTGTTCTGCGTGATCCCATGGCACCGATGAACGCGACGTCCGGCAGGCGCAGCGCCGCCTCGAGGAGAGGGACGTCGAACTTCGGGTCGTGGGTGAGGACGCAGATCACGGTCCGGCCGTCGATGGCACCGGCCTCGGCCTGGCCGGCCAGGTACCGGTGCGGCCAGTCCACCACCACCTCGTCCGCGGTCGGGAACCGCGCGTGCGTCGCGAACACCGGCCGGGCGTCGCAGACCGTCACCCGGTATCCCATGAAGGCGCCCTGCCGGGCCACCGCGGCGGCGAAGTCGATGGCCCCGAACACGAGCATGCGCGGCCGCGGCGCATAGCTGGCGACGAACACCTCCATTCCCTCGCCACGACGCTGACCGTCGGTGCCGTACGTCAGCACCGTGCTGCCGCCGGCCGCGAGGAGACCCCGGGCGTCGTCGGTGACGGCGGAATCGGCGCGGTCCGAACCGAGGGCACCGCTCACGTCCTCGGGCCGGACGATCAGCCGGCGACCCACCCGGGTGGCATCGGGATGCGCCACGACGGTGGCGACCGCGACCGGCCGGTGGTTCTCGATGTCCCGGACGATCTCACCGAGTTCCGGAAAATTGTCCCGCGAGACGGGCTCGACGAAGATGTCGATGATTCCACCGCAGGTGAGACCCACCTCGAACGCATTCTCGTCGCTGATCCCGTACCGCTGCAGCACCGGCGTCCCCGTCGCCGCGACCTCGGTCGCGAGTTCGTAGACCGCCCCCTCGACGCATCCGCCCGACACCGAACCGGACGCGCTGCCGTCGGGTGCCACGACCATGGACGCCCCCGCCGGCCGCGGTGCGGAGCGGAACGTGCGGACCACCGTTCCGACGCCCGCCGTTCCGCCCGCCGTCCACACCGCCATCAGGTCTGCCAGCACGTCGCGCATCAGCACCCTTCCCGCTCGAGTCCGACTCGCCTCCAGACTATTCCGCCGACGCGAGTTTGGCCGCGGAGACGGGAACCTCGACGTCGACCGGTGCCAGCGGGAACGGCGGCGTCCCGACTCCGGCGATCCGGAAGTGGCCCCACGGGTCGCGCTCGGCGAGGGCGGCGGGCACCTCGGGACCGTCGCCGATCGTGAGGAACAGCGGGGTGCGGTTGCGCTGCTTGGCCGCGTCGACGCCGTCGCCGACGACGCGGCCGTACCAGTGGTAGAGCCCGTCCAGCGGTTCGAGGTGACCGTTCAGGAAGACCTCGACGTCCACGGTCAGGTCGCCGGACGTGAGCAGGCCCGGCCCCCGGTACTCGGTGTCGTCCTCGCGTTCGGTGAGCGAACTCAGCTCGAAGTGCCGGTCGTCGGGGGTGCGCAGGCGCCGCCAGTACGATGCGCTCGAACCCGGCCACGCCGCCCGGTTGTGGCCGGTGGAATCGAGGTACCAGCTGTCACAACCACCCGAATTCCACACCGAACCCTCGAGTTTGCGGTGGATCACCCGGTTGAATTCACGCTGCGCGCCTGCCCGCACCTCGATCCGCGTCGCGTCGCGCTTCGTCATCATCGCCAGGCATCGGGTGATGTAGTGCGCCTGCGCCTCGATGACGAAGACGATCGACTGATTGCCGCCTCCGGAGTTCGGCCCCATCATGAGGAAGAAGTTCGGGAACCCCGTCACCGCGACACCGAGGTAGGCCTCCATGCCGTCGCGCCAGGCCCGCTGGATCGTGAGCCCGCGACGACCGACGATGTGCTCGTTCTCGAATCGGTCGCCGATCGCGAATCCCGTGCCGTAGACGATGACGTCCGCGTGGTGCATCTGCCCGTCCTCGGTGCGGATCCCGCGCTCGGTGACCTCCGAGATGCCCGACGTGACCAGGTCGACGTTCTCCCGTTGCAGGGCCGGATAGTAGTTGCTGGACACCAGGATTCGCTTGCACCCAATGGTGTAGCCGGGGGTCAGAGTGGCACGCAGGGCGGGGTCGTGCACCTGCCTCCGCAACAGTCCGCGGGCGGCCGACTCCAGCACCGTCATCAGCCGTGGGTGCAGGAAACCGGCGATCAGCGATTCGTGGCTCCAGTAGATCGCGTGGCGGTAGGCCTTCTGCACGCCGGGCACAGTCTTGAACACCGCCTTCTCGCCGGCGGTGATCGGGCGGTCCAGCTTCGGCAGGATCCAGTGCGGCGTCCGCTGGAAGACGTCCACGTGTGCGGCCGTCTTCGCGACCTCGGGCACGAACTGCACGGCACTGGCTCCCGTGCCGACGACCGCGACCCGCTTACCCGTCAGGTCGACCGAGTGATCCCATTCGGCGGAATGGAATGCTTTTCCCCGAAACGACTCTCGTCCGGCAAACGCGGGAACGCTGGGTTTGTGCAGCGGCCCCGGGCCCGCGACGACGATCCGCGGGTGGAACACGGAACCCGATCGGGTCTCGACCCGCCACCGGTCCGTGGCCTCGTCGAAGTCGTAGGCGATCACCTCGGCACCGAACCGGAGATGGGGCGCCAGGTCGTAGTCGCGGGCTACGCGCTCGATGTAGTCGAGAATCTCGGGCTGCCGCGCGTACATCCGGGTCCATTTCCGGTTGGGCGCGAAGGAGAACGAGTACATCAGCGACATCACGTCACAGCCGCACCCCGGGTACGTGTTCTCCCGCCACGTTCCGCCCACGCGATCGGCCTTCTCGAGGACGACGAAGTTCTCCCGCCCCGCCTCCTTCAGCTTGATTGCCATGCACAATCCGGCGAATCCGGTACCGACGACGAGGACGTCCGGCTCGGCGAATCTGTCGGTCACAGGAATCCCCCGCGCCGCCACAGCGCGCGGGAGGTCGCTCGCATGAGGCCGTTCTCCTCGAGGAACGCGGCCAGCGATTCGAACCCGCGGCGCTGATTCTCTCGAAAGTTCGGATTTGCCAGCGCCTGTCGACGCGCCTCCTTCGGATCCAGTCCGGCCCGCTCGTACATGACCGGGTTGGTGAACAGCCGCTGGAACAGCGGGCCGCCGATCCCCTGCAGCGTGCCTACCCACAGCCGGTCGATCCGGTGGCCTTCGGCGACACGGCGACGCACCCCCTCGCGCGCGAAGCGGATGTGCCGGGACTCCTCGGTGACGTGGATCCGCATCAGCCGGGAGATCATCGGCTGCAACTGCGGGTCTTCGAGGACGCGCCGCTGCGTGGCGTCGAAGATCTCCTCGCCGATCAGTGCCGCCACCCAGAGCATGGTTCCGCGAAATGTCCTGGGCAGCACGTTGACCACGACGGCCTGGTACCACCGGAGTTGGAAGGGCTTGGCGCCCATCCGCTCGATGGCGCGGCCGAACATCGTCATGTGCCTGCACTCGTCGCCCATCTCGGTGAGCATGTACCGGGTGTGCTGCGAACTCGGATCGTTGTGCAGCAGCGCGCGCAGCAGGGCCTGGTTGAGGATGTTCTCGAACCAGATTCCGACGCTGAGGATGTTCGCCGATTCCTGCCGGGACAGTTCGATGCGCTGCGCCTCGCTCATCGCGTCCCACATCTCCGTTCCCCACAGAGACAGGACCTGCGGCGGCAGGAAGTACTTGCCGTCCTCGAGCGGCGCGTCCCAGTCGATGTCGACGACGGGAGCGTACGAGCGCTTGACGGAACCCGCGAGGAGTCTGCCGGCGACTTCCTCCCGGTCGATCGTGTGTGAACGCTGAGACATCGCTGATCCCTTCGTCGAGAGCGATTCCCTCTCGTTGCCGTTTATAGGTAAAACGTAAACCCGGGTGTGACCCAGGTCAATGGTTGTCTGTAACTCGAGTTCACATTTGCACTTCCGGTTTGCACCCACCCCACCCGACCAGCACAATCAGGCCGTGCGGACGCGGCCGACGACACCGACCCCGAGCGAACTCCGGGAAAAGATCCTCGACGCGGCCGAACAGTGCCTGATCGAACTCGGGTACAGCACCCGGCTTCACGCGGTCATCGCCGAGCGCGCGGGACTGTCGCGGCCCACGCTCTACAAGCACGTCGGCGATCAGTCCGCCATCCTCGAGGCCCTCTTCCAGCGGGAGATCTCCCGCTTCTTCGTCGTGCTCGACCCGATACTGCGGGGACGGCAGAGCCAACTCCAGGTGCGATTCGTCGACGCCGTCGTGTTCGCCGTCCAGTACGCCCGCGGACACCGGTTGCTACAGAAGGGATTGCGCGACGACCCCGAGGTGGTGCTCCCGTGGTTCACGGTGAAGGGAAAGCCGATGATCGAGCTCGGGGCGCAACTGCTGACCCCCCACTTCGAGCGCCTGTTCACGCCCGAGCAACTGTCGGGGGTGAGTCCCGCCGCCATCTCCGAGTGGGCGTTCCGGATCGTCGGTTCCCTCGTCATCACGGAGGGGATCGTGGACACGTCCGACGAGCAGGCATTGCGCGAGTTCGTCCGGTCCCTGCTGTCGATCGCGTTCATCCCGCAACCGGACGTTTATATTCCTTGACGCGTATATACGCATAGGGGCATACTCGGGGTCATGGCACCGGACGTGTTCACCGTGGTCGCCGAACCGCAGCGGCGCAGGATCCTCGAACGGCTGCGGAACGGCCACGCCAGCGTCGGCGAACTCGTCGACCAACTCGCGCTGCCCCAGCCGACCGTGTCCAAACATCTGCGGGTTCTGCGACAGGCCGGATTCGTCACCTGCCGCACCGCCGCCCAGCAGCGCATCTACAGTCTCGACCGCGAACCGTTCGACGAGTTCGAACGGTGGTTGCAGCCCTACCGCCGGCTGTGGACACACCACCTCGACGCCCTCGAGCGGCACCTCGATTCGAAGGAGACCTCGTCATGACCGAGTCGGACGCACGACGCGACTACCGTCCCAGCCCACTCCGGCACGCCGAAGCACGACCCGACGGCAACCGATGGGCCTTGACCTTCGTCCGCGAGTTCACACACTCCCCGTCGGCGCTGTGGACCGCGCTCACCGACCCCGGCGAACTGCCGCAGTGGGCGCCGTACACCGCGGATCGAGACCTCGGCACGGTCGGTCCCGCCACCCTGACCATGGTCGACGGGCCGGACCGCATCGAACTCGACGGCACCGTGACACGGGCCGAGGCGCCGCACGTTCTCGAACACGCCTGGGGTGACGACGTTCTGCTGTGGACGATCGAGGAGACCGGCGAGGGAACGCGACTGACCCTGCGCCACACGCTCGACGACCAGCGCACCGCGGCGATGACGGCCGCCGGGTGGCACATGTGCCTGGACGTCGCGGAGGCCCTGCTCGACGGCAATCCGATCGGACCGATCGTCGGCGCCGACGCGATGAACTACGGCTGGCGCGCACTCAACGAGCAGTACTCCGAACGCCTCGGCGTCGAACCGATCGATCCGACGCTGCCGTGAATCGGCGACGGCCGTCCGCCGCTCCCCGGTACCGTTGACCGCATGGGCCTGCAATGGGAAGCCGTGGTGGTCAACGCCGCCGATCCGACAGCCCTCGGACGCTGGTGGGCCGAGGCCCTGGGCTGGGGCGCCGTGACGGACGCCGACGGCGACGTCCACATCCGGCCCCGGGCCGACAGCCACCCGGAGATCCTGTTCGTCGCCGTTCCGGACCGCAAGCAGATCCCGAACCGGCTCCACCTCGACTTCCGGCCCGACGATCAGCAGGCCGAGGTCGAACGGCTACTCGCACTCGGCGCCCGGCACGCGGATGTCGGTCAGGGCGAGCAGAGTTGGGTGGTCCTCGCCGATCCGGAGGGCAACGAGTTCTGCGTACTGTCCGGCCGGCCCTGACGCGATCAGGCCACCTTCGCCCGCAGGGCTCGCAGCGCCTCGTGCTGCACGACCAGAACCCGGCCCACCGGGAGACCGAGGACGCCCGCGGTGTCGTGCGCGGACAGTCCGTCGATGACCCGCAGCAGCACGATCTCCCGCGCGGTGGGATCGAGTCCGTGCAGCAATCGAGCCACTTCCGCCGGGACGTCGGGGCTTCCGGAACCGCCCTGCGCGTCCGCGACGATCCGGCTCACGACGCGGTACACCTCACGGACCGGATGGTCGCTGCGGGCGAGGGACGGAAGCTGCCGCGCCACCGCGAGCAGCGCATGCTGCGCCACCTCGTCCGCGGACCGCGTGACGTGCGTGGAATTCCCCACGCGGGTACGGCAATACCGCACCACCTGCGGCCACAGCGTCGCCGTCATCCGCTGCACGGCCTCGCGATCCCCCGCCGCGGCGGCCGTCGCCGCCGAATGTAATTTCTCGTCAAGCACACTCATGCTGCCCTCGATCCCCCGACCTCGCCGTCTCCGGTCATCCGTGACGGCGCTTCCGTACTCATCTTCCGACACACGAGGGGGCAACACATCCGGGAAGTTCCCCATTTCCCGGTGCGTGAAACCACCTACATGTCCGGCTTCCTGCGCAAGTTCTTGGTCTGGCCGCGTTGCTTCTTGGCGTCGAGTCTTCGCCGGTGTGCACCCTTGGTCGCCTTGGTCGGACGCCGGGTCCGCGTTTCGGCCAGGACGGCCGCGCGCAGCAGCGCCGCCATCCGCGCCCGTGCCGCGCGCCGATTGCGCAGTTGCGAACGGGTTTCGGACGCCGTCACACTGACCACACCGTCAACGAGCCTGTGTCCCAGCTGAACCTGCATGCGTTCGAGCTGGGCGGGAGACAGCGTCGACAACGTCCACAGGTTCACCCGGAGTTCCACCCGCGAGTCCGTGGTGTTCACTCCCTGACCGCCGGGACCACCGGCGCGGGAGAACCGCCACTGCAACTCGGCGGCCGGGACGACGAGCGACCGGGTGATCTCCAGGTCGTCGGTGACCTCGCCGCCGGGAAACACCGGAGGAACTTCGCTCACACTCCCAGCGCCCGAGCCAGCACCGGCCAGGAATCGTGAAGGTCGTCCTGCCAGTATCCCCACGAGTGTGTCCCCGAGTTACGGAAACTCGCGGTTGCAGGTATTCCCAGTTCTCCCAGGCGATCCGTGAATCGATGCGTGCAGTAGTTGGTCACCGCTTCGATCGGACCACCCGCGTAGATCTGCCGTGCGAGCACCCCGACGTTCCCCTCGATACCGGGGCCGTCGAGGGTCTCGTAGCGACCCGGCAGACCGTTGCCGTTGGAGAGGAACAGTTCCGTGCCGCGCAGTTCGGCGGCATGCACGAACGGGTCGTTCGCCGACCACGCCGGATCGTCCGGCTCGCCGTACATGTTGGCCGGGTTGCCGTAACCGTAGTTGTCCATGGTGATCTTGATGAGCAGCTGACCGAGCGGATCACTGGTCAGAGCGCAGCCGCTGTAGGCGGCGACACCACGGAACAGGCCGGGGGCGGCGATCGCCAATTGCAGTGCCGCCGTGCCGACCCGGGACATGCCTGCGAGCGCGTTGACTCCGTTGGTTCCGAGGGCCGCATCGACGACCGGCGGAAGTTCCTGAGTCATAAAGGTCTTCCACTTGTTCACCCCCATGACCGGGTCGGGGCTCTTCCAGTCCGCCCAATACGCGTTCTCGCCGCCGGACGGGCTGACGACGTTCACGTTCTGATCGGCCAGAAACTCTTCGACATCGGTCTTCTCCCGGCGGATCTGGCCGTCGAGGAAGTACAGCGTCGGCCGCGGCGCGCTCGTATCGGCGGGCCGCTGCACGTACACCGGCACGACGCGTTGCATCGACGCCGAGAAGACGTGCAGCGTCAAATGTCTCGGATCGATCACGGTGACGTGGTCGAGCTTCGAACCGTTCGGCGCCGCGACGGCACCGAGCGCCCGACCGGTGTCGACGACCGGATCGGCGGCCGCGACGGTGCCGCCGAGACAGAGGGACATCACGGTCACGGCCGTCACGGCCGCTGTGCGCAATTTCCCCCGTAAGACATGTCGTGTCACGACCGATTTACCGCCCTCCACCCGCACGAATTCCGGTCCCGGGGGATGCTAACAGTTCTCGCGATGTGCCGAGTAACGGAAGAGCCCTTCCGTGCGATGAACATCCGACCCCCCACGTTCATTGAAGGACCGGCATGACGTCTCCCCTGCCCGCATCATCTGCCTCTCGCAAGAAGTGGCCCTGGATTACCGGCGGGATCGTCGTGGCCGTGGCCGCGGTCGCGTGCAGCAGCCCCGGACAGGACGACCAATCGACCCAGGCCACAGCGGTATCCGCGTCCGCGACCCCCGCGGCCGCCGCTTCGACGGTAGCGGCGGCCACGTCGAGTTCTTCGACACCGGTGCCGGTTTCGTCCGCGCTGGCACTCTCACCGGTCGCACCCGCGGTGGTCGGCGGCGCCGACGCGACCGCCGCGCTGCAGCAGCTCGCCGGCCTCGAGATCAAGGGCCGCGCACCGAAGACCGGGTACGACCGGGATCTGTTCGGCCAGGCGTGGACCGACGACGTCACGGTCGAGGGCGGCCACAACGGGTGCGACACCCGCAACGACATCCTCGGGCGCGACCTCGTCCAGATCGTGTTCAAGCCGGGCACCCGCGACTGCGCGGTGCAGACCGGAACCCTGCACGACCCCTACACCGGCACCACCATCTCCTTCGTCCGCGGAGAGGGCACGTCGAGCGCCGTGCAGATCGATCACGTCGTCGCGCTGTCCGACGCCTGGCAGAAGGGCGCGCAGCAACTCGACACCGCGACCCGGGTGAACTTCGCGAACGATCCGCGGAACCTCAAGGCCGTGGACGGCCCGGCCAACCAGCAGAAGTCGGACGGCGACGCCGCAACCTGGCTGCCCCCGAACAAGAGCTACCGGTGCACGTACGTGGCGGATCAGGTGGCGGTGAAGGCCGCGTACGGGCTGTGGGTGACCCAGGCCGAGCACGATGCGATCGCCCGCGTCCTCCAGGACTGCGGGGCGGCGACGCCCGCCGCGGCGCCCGCCCCGACCACCGACCCGGTCCCGGCCGTGGTGCCTGCACCGGCACCCGTTCCCGCTCCCGCCCCGGCGCCCGCACCCGTCCCGTTCGTGGACACGGCGGGGCCGAGCGACGTCTACTACAAGAACTGTTCGGCGGCCAAAGCGGCTGGTGCCGCACCGGTCCACCTCGGCGAACCGGGCTACGGCACACACCTGGACCGCGACGGCGACGGTGTCGGCTGTGAGAGCTGATCCGGGCCTGCCGAGACACGCACCGCCACCACCAGTTAACCTGAACTGCCTGCAGGGACGTCGGGTACCTGTAGTCAATTCTGTACATGTCAGAAAGATGAGACCGGCATGACCACTGCACCCGACGCACTCGGGCACCCCCCACATACGGACGAACCGCCAGTCGCCCGTGTCTTGGAGAAGCCGGCATTGTCGGCCCGCGAGATCGAGGTTCTCCGCCACTGGCTGCGCGGCGACTCCAAACTCGCCGTCGCCGCCGACCTCCACATCGCCCTCGGCACGGTCAACACCCACCTGACCCGCATCCGCGAGAAGTACGCACTCGTGGGACGTGACGCGTCCACCAAGACGACACTGCTGGTGCGGGCCCTGCAGGACGGCATCATCACCATCGCCGAACTCTGAGGGCCTATGCCCTGCGCAGGGCGCCCCGGTCGATCTCGGCCACCGATGTCAGACCACTGAGACCCATCGTGAGGTCGAACTCGGCGATCACGTTGGCGGTCGCGTCCCGCGCACCGGCCTGACCCGCGAGGGCCAGGCCGTACAGGTGGGGCCTGCCGAGTGTCACAGCGTCGGCACCGAGCGCGAGCGCCTTGAAGACGTCTGCTCCGGTGCGGATTCCGCTGTCGAGGAGCAGCGTCAGCCTGCCGTCGACGACGGGCGCGATGTCCACGAGAGCGTCCAGCGACGACACGCTGCCGTCCACCTGCCGTCCACCGTGATTCGACACGACGATCCCGTCCACTCCGGCATCGAGCGCACGCCGGGCGTCGTCCGGGTGGAGCACGCCCTTGAGGAGGATCGGCAACGACGTCCGGCTGCGGAGGGTCTCGATGTCGGCCCAGCTCAGCGACGGCCGGGAGTAGATGTCGAGGAACGTCTCCACGGCGGCCCGCGGTTCCGGCGACCGCAGATTGTCGAGGAAGCGGCCCGGGAAGCGCCGGGTCATCGACACCAGCGACCGGATGGCGCCGAGCGTCACCTCGACGTCCGGCTTCTTCGCTGCCGCCTTGATCCGGTCGTGCACGATCCGGCGGAACACCGGATCGGACGTGTACTGCGCGATCCCCTGCCCCTGCGCGAACGGCAGCGAACCGAGGTTGAGGTCTTCCGGCCGCCAGCCGAGCATCGTCGTGTCGAGGGTGACGACGACGGCGTCCGCCCGGATGGTCGCCGCCCGCTGCAGCAGGCTGTCGACGAGGTCGTCGTCGGTGCTCCAGTACAGCTGGAACCATCGGGGCGCGTCGCCCATCGCCGCCGCGCTCTCCTCCATCGGGGCGCATCCCTGGTTGGAGAAGATGTACGGCACACCCAGTTCGGCGGCGGCAGCGGCGATGGCGACGTCGGCCTCCGGCCTGGCCAGTTCGGCGGCACCGACCGGAGCGAGCAGCACCGGCGCCGGAATGCGGCGCCCGAACAGTTCGACACCGATGTCGCGCTTCGAGACGTCGCGCAGCACCCGGGGAACGATCTGCCACTTGTCGAACGCGTCGCGGTTGGCCTGCATCGTGCGGCCCAGCCCGGCGCCGCCGTGAACGTACGCCCAACCCTTCGCGCTCATCTTCCGCCGCGCCCGCCGCTCGAGGGTGTCGAAGTCGGTGGGAACGGAGGGGATGCGGCCGAGGACGCCGTCGCGGTAGATCAGATTCTGGCGGGCCCGGCCCGGGCTGTCCTGGTTCTCGCTCGCAGACATGCGCCGAGTCTTGCACAGCACATCGCGAACCGGCGCCGGGTCGCGCGGACGCGTAGGTTTGTGACCGGCGCCACACCGTGCGCTGCCTCGATTCCCCTGACGTCCTAGGAGACCGCGATGCCCGACCGTCCGTCCCTCACCGGCGCTCCCTGCTGGATCGATCTCACCAGTTCCGACCCGCAACAGGTCATTCCGTTCTACACCGGACTGTTCGGGTGGAGGTCCGACACCAGCGAGGATCCGCAGTACGGCGGCTACTCGATCTTCAGCATGAACGGCAAACCCATTGCGGGCCTGGGCCCCCAACAGCAGGGCAACCCGTACGGCAACGTGTGGACCACGTACCTCGCGTCCGAGGACGCCGCGGCCACCGCGGCGAAGGCCGCCGAGGCCGGCGGCCAGGTGATGATGCCCGCGATGGCGGTGGGCGACCAGGGCACGATCGCCATCCTCGGCGATCCCGCCGGCGCCGTCATCGGCGTGTGGCAGGCCGATCAGCACACCGGCTTCGGCCTCGTCGACGAACCCGGCGCGCCGGTCTGGCACGAAACGCTGTCGCGCAACTACGCGGCCGCGCTCCCCTTCTACGCGGACGTGTTCGGCTGGACGTATCAGACCCTCGGCGACACAGACGAATTCCGGTACTCCCAGGCCAACCTCGGCGACCGCACCGTGGCAGGCATCATGGACGCCGACTCGTTCCTGCCCGACGGCGTCCCCTCGTTCTGGCAGTTCTACATCGGCGTCGGCGACACCGACGCGGCGGTCGCGAAGGTGACCGAACTCGGCGGAAGCGTCCGGCGCGAACCGGAGGACACCCCGTTCGGGCGGCTCGCCTCCGTCGCCGATCCCCTCGGCGCCACCTTCCAGATCACCACCCTGCAGTCCTGACCTCGAGACGGTGGCGCGCGGGCCGCGCCACCGTCACACCGGGCCGAACGGCGCCTGCGCCTCCTTGGCGTCCCAGACGTCGAGGAGCGAGCGGAGAATTTCCTCCGACATGCCCAGGCCGCCGAGATGGCTTTCCCCGTGCATCGTGTGAAACTCGGCGTCGGGCAGCAGCGACACCATGTGCTGCCCGTGCCGGAGCGGGATGATGTGGTCGCAGTCGCCGTGCCACCACCGCACCGGGGTCTTCACCGCGTTCACCCGGAATCCCCAGTCCCGCGCGAACAGGACGAGGTCGGCGAACGGGGCACTGAGTTGTTTGCTGCCGCCGTTGAGCAGATCGTCGAGGAACATCGCCTTGAACTCCGGCCGCGCGAGGAGACGGCGATCGCCTTCCGGGGACATCCGCCCGTACAGGTCGATGATCGGCGACGCGAACGGCCTCGCCAGCCTGATGACCGAACTCGCCGCCAGCCCGACCGGGACGCCGCCCGCCGACAGCACCGGGGCGGCCAGCACCGCGAGATCCATCAACCCGCTGCGGATCGCGTCGGGGCCCTTCGTCGGCGCGACACCCCCGAGGATGCCGGTCGCGACCACGCGGTCGGGCATCGCGTACGCCGCGGCGAGCGTGTAGGGACCGCCGCCGGACAGGCCGATCACGGCCATCTGGTCGATGCCGAGCGTGTCGGCGACCGTGCGCAAGTCCTCGGCGAAGTCGATCACCGCGCCGTAGCGGTGCGGGGTCGACGACCCGACCCCCGGCCGGTCGATCCCGATCAGCCGGACGTGCTCGCGTTCGGCGAACGCCCGGGCCTCCATCGGCACCTGACGCCGCGCGCCGGGTGTGCCGTGGAGCCAGAACACCGCCCGGCCCTGCGCCGAACCGAACTCCGCGAAGCCGAGCCGACGCCCCTCGCCTACCGCGACCGTGCCCTCCAACTGCGGGCGTGCGATATCCACCATGCCCACAGCTTCGCACGTGACGGTCGTCACGTTTCCGGCCGGGACCCGCTCAGCGGTGTGCGGTGGACGTGAACTGGTAGGTCGCGGCGTCGACGATCTGCTCGGGAGACACCTCGATCTCACCGTTCAGCCACGCCGTCATGAGTTCGGCGAGCCCGCCCACGAACAGGAGCGCGGTGATCTCGTCCTGCGGCGACGACCACGCCCGGTCGCCGTAGAGTTCCCTCGCCTGCTCCGCCACCAGCAGCGCGAACGCCCGCAGCAGTTCACGTCTTCGCGTCCGCAGCGGTTCGGCGCCCGCCGATTCGATGATCGACACCCGCCCCTTCCGCGGGTCTGCCGTCAGGATGTCGACGAACGCCGCGATCGCCGCCCGCACCCGCACCTCCGGGGCGCCCGTCACGGTCCGGAGCGTGACCCTCGCAGCCTCGCCGATCTCCGCGGCGATCCCCTCGATCACCTGCACCAGCAGGTCGTCCCGGCCGCGGAAGCTCTCGTAGAAATAGCGTTCCGTCAGTTTCGCCTCGGCGCAGATCGCGGTCATGGTCGCCTTGTCGCCGCCGACGGTCCCGAAGACCTGCAGCCCCGCTTCGAGAAGGCGCGCACGACGTTCGGCCGCGCGCTCCTCCGAACTTCTCCCGCGGTACTGCCGCGCCGGCCGGCTCATGACTCGATGTTGACAGACCACCTGATGTGACGCACACTACAGACATCTGACATGGAGTCCTGTCACATACCCGGCGAGGGAGTGCCCGTGCCCAAAGTTCTCGCTGCTCCCCCACCGCAGAGCACCCTGCAACCCATCTCGGGCAATGCCGGATTCCCCGTCATCGGACACTCCCTGGAGTACTTCCGCGACCCGATGGGACTGCTTCAGAGCCGCTGGGACCGCTACGGCCCCGTGTCCTGGCTGAGCATGGCCGGCAAGAGGTGGGTCACCGTGCTCGGCCCCGACGGCTGCCAGGCCGTGCTGCAGAACAAGGACCGCGCCTTCGTCAACAGCGACGGGTGGAGCGTACTGATCGGGCCGTTCTTCCACCGGGGGCTCATGCTCCTCGACGGCGACGAACACCTCGTCCATCGGCGAATCATGCAGCAGGCCTTCACCCGGGACCGACTGTCGCGCTATACCGAGGCACTGCATCCGGCCGTCGAGAAGGGGCTCGACACCTGGCGGCCCACCCCGGGTTTCGCCGTGTACCCGGCGCTGAAGGAACTGACGCTCGATCTCGCCACGAGCATCTTCATGGGCGGCGCCGAGGGGTCGACGCCACGGGAGATGGCCGAGGTCGACAAGGCCTTCATCGACTGTGTGCAGGCCGCGACGTCGGTGGTGCGGTACCCGCTGCCCGGAACGCGGTGGAAGCGTGGCATCGACGGACGCCGCCGACTCGAGGAGTTCTTCGGCCGGTACCTGCCCGCCCGTCGCGCAGGAGCGGGCGAAGACCTGTTCTCGGCCCTGTGCCACATCGAATCCGAAGACGGACAACGGTTCAGCGACGACGACGTCATCAACCACATGATCTTCCTGCTGATGGCGGCGCACGACACGTCCACCATCACGCTGTCGACGATGATGCAGTACCTCGGCCAGCATCCCGAATGGCAGGAACGCTGCAGGCGGCAGTCCGCGGCGCTCGGCACGGCCACCCCGGGCTACGCCGAACTCGAAGAACTGACCGACCTCGACCTCGTCATGAAGGAATGCATGCGCCTCGTTCCACCGGTCCCCGTGGTCGCGCGGCGAGCGGTCCGGGACACCGAGGTGCTCGGCCACTACATCCCGAAGGGCACGTACATGTCGGTGGTCGTGCACTTCACCCACCACATGCCCGAGTACTGGCCCGACCCGGAGCGGTTCGACCCCGAGCGGTTCGCACCCGAACGCCGCGAGGACAAGGTCCACCGGTTCGCGTGGGAGCCGTTCGGCGGCGGCGTGCACAAATGCCTGGGGATGCACTTCGCGGGCGCCGAGATCAAGACGGTCATGCATCACCTGCTGCAGCGATTCGACTGGCAGGTGAGCCCCGGCTACGTCGCCCCGCTGAACTACACCTCGCTGCCGTTCCCCTCCGACGGCCAGCCGGTGGACCTGTACTGAGCCGACTCCGTGGTGCAGCCTCGGCCGATCCACCATAGTGGGAGTCATGACCGTTACGGCGCCCCCGCTCGACGTGTACTCGCAGCCCACGCTGTCCAACCTCATGCCGTCCGTCCTCGCTTCGCTGGGTGTCGCCGGCGAGCCGAACCGGCTGCACCTGCCCGACAGCAGGCACGCCGTCGTGGTCCTGATCGACGGCCTCGGCTGGAGCCTGCTACGTCGCCACCGCGAGCGCGCCCCGTTTCTCGACAGCCTGACCGGACGGCCGATCCGGGCGGGGTTCCCCACCACGACCGCCACCAGCATCGCGTCGTTCGGCACGGGACTGCCGTCCGGCGGTCACGGCATCACGGGATACCAGTCATACGTTCGTCAGGTCCGCGGCACGATCAACTGGTTGTCGTGGCGCGCAGGTCACAAGGGCGACGAACTCACCCGGCTGGTCCCCGAGGTCCTGCAGCCCGCACCGACCGTGTTCGAGCGTGCCGCGGCAGCCGGCATCGCGTGCACCACCGTGGTTCCGGCGAAGTTCGACGGGTCCGGACTCACCCGTGCCGTCCTCCGCGGCGGGAAGTTCGCCGGAATACACGCGTACGGTGACCTGATCGCACACGTCGTCACCGCGGCCCGATCCGGCGAACGGACGCTCACCTACTGTTATCTCAGCGAAATCGACACCCTCGGGCACATCTACGGTCCGGGATCCGCACCGTGGCTGCACCAACTCGACCTCGTCGACCGGCTCGTCGAGAGACTCGCCGCTGAGCTCGCGATCGCGCAACCGGGCGCCGCCCTCCACGTCACCGCCGACCACGGCATGGTCACCGTCGACGACGCCGACAAGATCGACTTCGACGACACACCCGCGCTCTCCGACGGCGTGGTGGCGCTCGCAGGCGAACCGCGGTGCAGGCACGTCCACGCGCGGGCCGGAGCCGCGCACGACGTCGCCGCCCGGTGGAGGGGCGAACTGGGACACCGCATGTGGATCGGCACCAGAGACGAGGCCGTCACCGCGGGGCTGTTCGGTCCCGCCGTGCGATCCGAAGTGCAGGGCCGCATCGGAGACGTCGTCGCCATCGCGCAGGGCGGTGTCGCGGTGGTCCGGCGCAAGGCGGAGTCGCGGCTGTCCGCCCTGCCCGGGCAGCACGGCGCGCTCACCGACGACGAGTTGCTGATTCCGCTGCTGCTGGGCGCCGCCACGTAAACCCGGGTCGTTCACCGGTTTGCCGGGTCACTCCTGATAGAAATGACGAACAGCGTTGATTTCAGGAGAGATTCATGCCCCGCTCTGCGGTACCGAACACCGGCTCCATCATCACGACCATCAGAACCAAGTGGCCCTGGATCCTCGCCGGCCTGCTCGTCGTCGTGCTCGTCACGATGCTCTCACCGGACCCCGATGACACCCTCGCCTCCGGAACCGGACCGGCCGCGCCGGCGGAAGACACTGACGCACAACAGATCCAGACGGCGCTCACCCAGCTGTTCACCCTCGAGGTGAAGGGCAGGGCACCGAAGACGGGGTACGACCGGGAGCTGTTCGGCCCCAACTGGACCGACAACGTGTCGGTCGCGTTCGGACGCAACGGCTGCGACACCCGCAACGACATCCTGCGCCGCGACCTCGTCGACATCACGTCGCGGGACCGCACCCGCGACTGCGTGGTGCAGTCGGGCACGTTGCGGGATCTCTACACG
Organism: Rhodococcus sp. T2V; assembly: GCF_029269925.1. Lineage (NCBI taxonomy): Bacteria > Bacillati > Actinomycetota > Actinomycetes > Mycobacteriales > Nocardiaceae > Rhodococcus > Rhodococcus sp. T2V. The sequence goes on along the minus strand of NZ_JARJBD010000009.1, from coordinate 116,598 downwards.
GGCAACATCATTGCGTTCACCCGCGGCACGAAGACGTCGGACGCCGTGCAGATCGATCACGTGGTGGCGCTGTCGGACGCGTGGCAGAAGGGCGCTCAGCTCCTCGACGCGCAGACGCGGGCCGACCTCGCGAACGATCCCCGCAATCTGCAGGCCGTGGACGGACCCACCAATCAGCGCAAGAGCGATGCCGACGCGTCGACGTGGCTGCCCCCACTGGCGGCGTACCGCTGCACCTACGTGGCACGGCAGGTGGAAGTGAAAGTGGCGTACCGACTCTGGGTGACGCCGCCCGAACGCGATGCGATGGCCGCGGTGCTCACCGGCTGCGGCGCGCGGTGATCACGCTCCGGGCGGGGTGAGCCGGTTCTCGGAGCCGGTGTCGACCGCCGGGGCGGTCGCACCGGAGTCCCAGTCGACGGAGTTGTTGGAACCGGTCACCTCGAGGGAGTCGAGGGACACCGCGCGCACGAAGTTGTCGTTGCCGCTCACCGTCATCGCACCGGAGTCGTCGACGTTCAGGGAGTTCCCGCTTCCGGTGACCGAGATCCGCTCCGCCTGCTTGCCGAGCACGGTCACGGCGTTGCCCTGCAAGTCGATCGATTCGACGACGTCGATGGTGGAACTGTTGCTGCGGCCCGAGATGGTGAGCGTTCCGGTCTGCCCGCCGACGACGTTGGTGTCCTGACCGCGCACGACGACCGCGTTCGACGTGGCGACGGTCGCCGAGACGCCGTTGGCCTCGATGGTGACGGTGCCGCACTCGCCCTCGAGGACGACCCCGGCACCGTCCCGGTTGACGATCACGTCGCGGCCTGCGCAGTCGCCGCCCGAGTTCAGTTCCACCGCAGAGCCGGACACCGTCGAGGTGCCGGCCCCACCGGTGCTCCCGCCGCCGCAGCCCGCGAGGGCTACGGCGGAGGACATCAGCACCGCGACGGCGACCGACTGCCGGGTGACACCCATCGATCCCTGCTTTCCTGCCCCCGACGGGACCGGGTCAGTTCTTCGCGAGTACCGGCATCGTCACGACCTGGGCCGCGTAGGACAGCCCGGCGCCGAAGGCGAGTAGCAGGGCGGTGTCGCCGGGCTTGGTGGCGCCGGACTGCAGCAGTTCCTCCATGGCGAGCGGCACCGATGCCGCCGACGTGTTGCCGCTCTCGGCGATGTCGTCGGACACGGGCACGCCCTCGGGAAGCTTCATGCTGCGCGCGATCACCTCGGTGATCCGCGAGTTCGCCTGGTGCGGGACGAACGCGTCGAGATCGTCGACCGACATGCCGGCCTTCTCGACCGCCCGCAGCGCGACCTTGCCCATCTCGAAGGCGGCCCAGCGGAACACGGCGGTACCGGCCATCTTGATGTACGGACGCGTGGCACCCGGCGTCGTGATGTATTCGTACCAGTCCAGGTCCTGCACGATGGCGTCGGCCTGGGAGCCGTCCGAACCCCACTCCACCGGTCCGATGCCTGCGACGTCGCTCTTGCCGACGACCACGGCCCCGGCGCCGTCACCGAAGATGAAGCGCGTCGAGCGGTCGGTCGGGTCGGTGGTGATGCTCATCTTCTCGACACCCACCACGAGGGCGTAGTCGACGGATCCGCCGCGAACCAGGTCGGACGCCACGGTCAGCGCCGTGCAGAAGCCCGCACATCCACCGCCCAGGTCGAACGCTCCCGGCCCGTTGGTTCCCAGGGCGTCGGCCACCAGCGCGGCAGCAGGCGGTGTCAGCAGCAGGTACGTCGACGTGGCGACGATGACGCACCCGATCTGCTCGGGGTCGATCCCGCTCGCCTCGATCGCCTTGCGCCCCGCCTCGATGGACATCGTGACGACGTTCTCGTCCTCCGCCGCGAACCGCCGGTTGCGGATGCCCGAGCGCGACTGGATCCACTCGTCGTTCGAGTCGATCAGTTCACAGATCTCGTCGTTGGTGACGACCCGTTCGGGCCGGTACACGCCGAGCCCGAGAAGGGCGGACTGCCGACCTCCAGCCACGGTGGCAATCTGCTTTCCCATCGATCGATCTCCTCATCAGGTCCCGCGTGGTTACGCGCAGTGTGGACTTGTCGCCAGCACACGTTACGTCGGCGGCCGCCCCGCGGGTAGCACCGGTTCCTGTTACTCGCGGGTAATATCGGATCTGCAGGGGCACGGATGAAACGAACAGGGCGGTCAAATCGACACTTTCGGAAGAACAGACTTGTTAGACTTCTCGCGATTTCCAGCAGTTGATCACCGGTAGGGGGAGTGGTCTCTTCAGGCCACGCAGTGCCGCCTGCTGCTAGAGATGGAGTGACCTTCGTGAAGCGAACCAGAGCTCTTGCAGCAGCCTCGCTCGTCGGCGCGGCCGTGACGTTGATCGCATTCGCGGGCCCGGCCGCCGCGAACCCCAACGCCATCAATCCGATCCCCGGGCTTAACGGCACCAACGGGATTCCGCACCTCACCGGACGCACCCAGGCGGTCGCTCAACAGACCGGCATGCTCAGTCCCAACCGCACCCAGGACGCCAACGTCCTCGGCACCGACCTCGGCATCATGTGGGACAACGGCCAGGGCCAGGTCCTCACGGCGTTCGGCGACTCCGCCGGGCTCGGACTGCCCAACCTGCTGTCGGGCAGCCTGTGGGCCTGGCGCAGCAGCACACTCTTCCGCAGCTCGGACGGCATCCTGTCCGACGGGATGAACTTCGACAGCTCACCCCGCGACATCTTCGGCCAGTCCAAGGAGCTCGTCCCCAGCCCGAAGATCCCGTTCGTCGAGATCAGCCGCATCCCCACCGCGGGCGTCGCCGTCGGCAACACCCAGGTGCTGAGCATGATGTCGGTGAAGAACTGGGGTCCGGCGGGCACGTGGGACACCAACTACTCCGGCCTCGTCTACTCGCAGGACAACGGCGAGAACTGGACCGTCGCCCCCGAGACGCAGCGCCCGAACGTCGGGGGCAACGCCAACTTCCAGATGAGCGCGTTCGTCAAGGCCGACGGCTTCGTCTACCAGTACGGCACACCCGCCGGGCGCGGCGGACTCGTCCACATCGCGCGCGTCCCGGAACCCCAGATCATGGACCTCGGCGCGTACGAGTACTTCGACGGCGCCAAGTGGATCAAGGGCAACCCCGACGTCGCCAAGCCGATCATGCCGGGCGGCGTCGGCGAATTGTCCGTCGCGTACAACGAATACCTCGGGCAGTACCTCATGCTGACCACCGATCAGTTCAACTCGGTGGTCATGCGCCGCTCCCCGTCGGTGACCGGACCGTGGGGCCCACCCGAGGTGCTCGTCGACACCCGGGAACTGCCCACCGCGTACGGCGCCTACATCCACCCGTGGTCGTCGGGACGCGACCTCTACTTCCTGACGACGGTGCACAACAACTACAACGTTCTCCTGATGCGCACCACACTCACTCCGTAGCGGTCGGACTAGCGTCGGGGCATGGATGCAGCTGCCTGGGACGAACGGTATTCACAGAGCGAACTGGTGTGGGGCGCGCCACCCAACGCCGTCGTGGTCGAGCAGGTCACCGCGCTCCCCCGCGGTCGCGCACTCGACCTCGCGTGCGGGGAGGGCCGCAACGCGCACTGGCTCGCTACCCGCGGCTGGGAGGTGACGGGGCTCGACTACTCGGCCGTCGCCCTCGACAAGGCCCGCCGGGTGGCCGCCGAAGCGCCCCGCTCGGTCCGGGAACGGCTCGAGTACCGCGTCGCCGACGTCACCGATTCGGACCTCGGCGGCGAGTACGACCTGGTGCTCATGATCTACCTACATCTCGCTCCCGAGGAGCGTCTGCAGGTTGTGAACCGCGCCATATCCGCGCTGAAACCTGACGGAATCCTCATGATTTTGGGGCATGACGCCGTTAACTTGTCGCAGGGAGTCGGGGGTCCCCAGGACATCGAAATCCTGTACACACCAGATGATTTGGTGACCATGCTCGATGGCCGCCTGAACGTGGACGTCGCCGAACGGCGATTCCGCGAGACGGACGCCGGGACGGCGATCGACGCACTCCTCGTCGCACACCGCCCGAGTCTTGGCAGTCCGGTAAATGGCGCGTAATATCGCTGATGTTACCGACGAGTAATAACTTGGGCGGTACTAACGGATAGACCGCACCATCTCACTGGGAGAGACAGAAGACATGGGCCATTACAAGAGCAACGTCCGCGACCTGGAGTTCAACCTCTTCGAGGTACTCGGTCTCGAGCAGCCGCTGAGTGACGGCGTGTGGGGCGATCTCGACGCCGACACCGTCCGCAACATGCTCAGTGAAGTTGCCCGCCTCGCCGAGGGACCGCTGGGCGAGTCCTTCGCCGACGCCGACCGCAACCCTCCGGTCTTCGACCCCGAGAACCACACCGTCACCCTGCCGGAATCCTTCAAGAAGTCGTTCCGCGCACTGTGGGACGCCGAGTGGTACCGCATGGGACTCTCCGAGGAGATCGGCGGCGTCCCCGTCCCCCGGTCCGTCGTGTGGGCCATCGGTGAGCTGATCCTCGGCGCCCAGCCGGCCGCGCACATGTACCAGGCCGGACCCGCGTTCGCGGACGTGCTGTTCCACAACGGCACCGAAGAGCAGAAGAAGTGGGCCGCCACCTGCGTCGAGCGCGGCTGGGGCGCCACGATGGTCCTCACCGAACCCGATGCCGGTTCCGACGTCGGCGCAGGCCGCACCAAGGCCATCAAGCAGGACGACGGCTCCTGGCACATCGAGGGCGTCAAGCGGTTCATCACGTCCGCCGACTCCGACGACCTGTTCGAGAACATCTTCCACCTCGTCCTGGCCCGCCCCGAAGGCGCTGGCCCCGGCACCAAGGGACTGTCGCTGTTCTTCGTCCCGAAGACGCACTTCAACTTCGAGACCAACGAATTGGGCGAGCGCAACGGCGTCTTCGTCACCAATGTCGAGCACAAGATGGGCCTGAAGGTCTCCGCGACGTGTGAGGTGACCTTCGGCGGCCACGGCATTCCCGCCCAGGGCTGGCTCGTCGGCGAGGTGCACAACGGCATCGCGCAGATGTTCGACGTCATCGAGCACGCCCGGATGATGGTCGGCACCAAGGCCATCGCCACCCTCTCCACCGGCTACCTCAACGCCCTCGACTACGCGAAGGAACGCGTCCAGGGCGCCGACCTCACGCAGATGACGGACAAGGCCGCGCCGCGCGTCACCATCACACACCACCCCGACGTCCGTCGCGCCCTCGCCATGCAGAAGGCGTACGCCGAAGGCCTGCGCGCCGTGTACCTGTACACCGCGGCGCACCAGGACGAGGCCACCGCCAAGCTGGTGTCCGGCGCCGACAAGGACCTCGCGTTCCGCGTCAACGACCTGCTGCTCCCGATCGTCAAGGGCGTCGGCTCCGAGCGGGCGTACCAGTACCTGACGGACAGCCTGCAGACGTTCGGCGGTTCCGGCTTCCTGCAGGACTACCCGATCGAGCAGTACATCCGCGACGCCAAGATCGACTCGCTGTACGAGGGCACCACCGCCATCCAGGCGCAGGACTTCTTCTTCCGCAAGATCGCCCGCGACCGCGGCGTGGCACTCGCCCACGTCGCAGGCGAGGTCAAGAAGTTCATCGACACCGAGGCCGGCAACGGTCGCCTCAAGGCCGAGCGCGCCCTGCTCGCCACCGCCCTCGAGGACGTCCAGACCATGGCCGCCACCCTCACCGGGTACCTCATGGGCGCACAGGAGCAGCCGTCCGAGCTGTACAAGGTCGGCCTCGGCTCCGTCCGGCTCCTGATGTCCGTCGGCGACCTCCTCATCGGCTGGCAGCTCCTGCGCCAGTCCGAGATCGCGATCAAGGCCCTCGACGAAGGTGCCTCCGACAAGGACAAGGCGTTCTACGAAGGCAAGGTCGCCATCGCGTCCTTCTTCGCGAAGAACGTGCTGCCCGAGCTGACCGCCACCCGCGGCATCGTCGCCAACCTCGACAACGACATCATGGAGCTCGACGAAGCAGCGTTCTGATCGGCCTTTGTGGACTCCGGCACTCCTTCTCGGTCGACGCGCACCTTCTCGGCCCCCACAGCCAGTGCGCGGGCAGAGAAGGAGTGCGGGAGTTGTCCACAACCCTCGGTTCATCCACAGGTGGGCCCGCTGGGCCGGATTCGCGGCGTCGCCACGGCGAGAATCGTTCCCATGGAACACGACCCGGGGGCAATGCTGCGACGCCAGGAAGCGTTGGGCCGCGGCTACAGCGACGACGAGATCCGACGCCTCTACACATGTGGTGAGTGGCAACGCATCGGCCGCGGCGCGTACCTCTCCGCGGCGGTGTTCTCGGCGCTCGGCGACGAGGAACGTCATCGCTTCCTGATCGATTCGACACTTCACGCCCTCTCGGACGACGCAGTACTCAGCCACCAGTCCGCAGCCGTCGTGTACGGACTGCCGCTGTGGCGAACCGCCCTCGACCGCGTTCACGTCACCAGAAACCGGCGGGGAGGCGGCCGGGTCAAGCGACGGATCACGGTGCACTGCGCCCCGATCGGAGACCGGGTGGCAGTGGTGGACGGACACTCGCTGACCCTCCCGGCGCGGACCGTCGTCGACCTCGCGAGGACGCTGCCGTTCGAGCAGGCCGTCGTGGCCGGTGACGCGGCGGTCCGCAGGTTCGGCATCAGCCGCGACGAACTGGACGCAGAACTCGCCCTCGCCGCGCGGCGGCACGGGATCGACGCGGCACGGAGGGTCGTCCACTTCGTGAGCGGGCACAGCGAAAGTGTCGGGGAATCGCGAAGCCGGGTGATGTTGGCGCGGGCCGGGCTCGCCGTTCCCTCCCAGCAGGGCGAGGTGTTCGACCCCGGCGGGCGCCGTGTCGGGCGCGTCGACTTCCACTTCGACGGCATCGTGCTCGGGGAGTTCGACGGACGCGTCAAGTACGGACGGCTGCTGAAACCGGGGCAATCACCCGGCGACGCAGTGTTCGCCGAGAAACAACGCGAGGATGCACTGCGCGACCTCGGATTCCAGGTGGTGCGGTGGACCTGGGACGACCTCGAGTCGCCTTCACAGGCGGTGGACCGGGTCCGCCGCGCGATCGCCCGGGCCGAATCGCCGCGAGGACGGGTAGTCCAGGCGCCGCTGCCGTCCGTGCAGCCACTCATGGTGCGGGCACTGTAGACGCACCGACTCTCTGTTCACGCAACACTTCTCGGGTCCGAGAAGGGGTGCTGCTTCCGAGAAGTGGTGCGTCTATTCGCCGTCGTTCGGCTTCGGCTTCGGGGTGGCGGTCGGGCTCTCCGCCGGGGCGGACGGGGCCGGCGACGCGGCGGGGGTGCGCTCGTCGGGCTTGGGCGCGCCGGGTTCCTCGCACTTCACGATCGGGACAGGGTCGTAGCGGACGGTCCTGGTGTCCCGGGAGATCTCCTGGCCGGTGGCGTGATCGGAGATCACCCGGGTGTCGCTGGCGGTGAACCCCGGTGCGCCGCTGGAGGCGATGCAGTGGTCACCGGCGGGCAGGGTGACCGTGTCGGGCTGCGTCGGCTTGGTGCGGTTGCCGGTGATCGACTCGACGTCGACCGACTTGGTACCCCAGAACCGGATGGTCAGATCCGAGGCGCCGCCGATGGCCTGGATCATCACACCCGTCTTTCCGGTGTTCCGGAACTGCAGGTCGATGGCGCCTTCGAAGACGGTGGCCTCCCGCGCCTCGGGGTACCGCGAGATGTAGTACGAGTGCTCGGTGTGCGCGACGTCCTCCATGCCGGCGAAATACGCGGCGTTGTAGAGCGTCGTCGCCACCTGGCTCACCCCGCCGCCGACGGCGGTGTCCGGTCGGCCGTTGTTGATGATGCCCGACTCCACGTAGCCCTGCGCGGTACCGCGCGGACCCGTGTACCCGTTGAGCGAGAACGTGTCGCCCGGCTTGATCAACGCCCCGTTGATCTCGCTGGCAGCGAGCCGGATGTTCGTCCCGGACGCCGCCGAGAAACCGCCGGTCGTGAACTCGCCGATCACTTCCTTCACACCCAGCGCCTGCGCGGCCTCCGTCGTGAGGGCGGGCGGAATCGGTCCGTACACCGCGGCGGTGGTGTGAGAACCGTTGCCGCGCAACACCTCGGGCAGCGTCTCCAACGTCTTGGGCCACTGCACCAGATCGCCGACGACGGCGGGGACGACAGTCGGCGATCCCCCGTCGAGCGTGATCTTCGCGTCCTTCGGAACGATCTCCGTCGACACGAGCTGCGGGGCGAGGATGCCGGTCGCGGCCTCGATGTTGTACGTCGGTTTCAACCCGCCGTTGCCGTCCGGTTCGAATCCGACGATCGCGCCGATCTGCTGACGCGGCACGGTCGCGACCTTGCCGTCACGACCGGTGACCACCAGATCGGCGGACGCCGCCGGCACCGCAACATCGTTGAGCGCACGCTGGACACCGTCCTGCGTCACCGTCACGGGCACGACGTCGACGGGCAGATCCACCGTCCGGCCGAACGCCCACTTCTCGATCAACGCCGCCTCGGAACCCTCACCGTTCAGGTTCTGCCCGGTCGACGGATCCACCGGCACGGGGGTCGCGCCCTCGAACACGACGGTCCCCTCGCGGGACGCGCGGTCGGTCTCACTGCGCAGGCCGTCGACGGCGGACGCCAGCGCCGCCTCGTCGCGGGTCGACACCACCCCGATCTCGTCGGTGGTGAAGAACGACGCCAGCCTGGTGAACGGGTTGAGCGGCTGCGAGTGGGCCCGGTCGAGGGTGGCTTCCCAGTCGACGCCGAGCCCGGCGGCGGACGGAACGAGTTCCGTCGACACGTCGCCGGCCTGCACCGTCAGCGGCTGATCGACGCGCGGGCCGACCTGCGCCTGCAACGTGGCCTCCGCCTCGTCGCGGGTCGAGCCACCCACGTCGACGCCCGCCACGGTCACCCCGCGCGGGACCTTTCCGGAGGACACCGCGAGGTCCGCGGCGTACGCGATACCGATCACGGCGATCACGCCGCCGGTGATCGCGGCAACCTTCACCCACGAGGCACGGGCCGGAGCCTTCTCGGCCGGCTCCTCCGCGGGCTGCGGTTCCGGTTGCGGCAGAACCGGCGACGCGGCCGCCGGGGCCACCACCGTCGGCTCCTCGGCCGGCGGCTCCTCGGCCGGCGGCGTCGTGTACGCCTGCGTCGGACCGGGAACGGGACCCGGCGGAATCGCGGGAATCACCTGCGTGACGTCCTCGTTCGGCGGCGGCTCCACCCACAACGGGGCCTGCTCCTCGGACCGTTCCCCCAGGTCACCGAGGTCCAACTGCGCCGTCGGGGCCTCGTCGGCACTCGGCTGCGTTGTCGGGGCCTCGTCGGCACTCGGCTGCGTCGTGGGAACCTCGTCGTCGACGCTCGGCTGTTCCACCTGCGTCTCGTCGGGAGACGTCACCTCGTCCGCTGCCGAAGCGGGCTCGTCGGCCGCGTTCTCGGGTTCGACGCTGTCGGGCGTCGCGGAAGGGTCCGGCGTCGACCGTTCGGGTGCAGTGCTCCCCTTGTCGCCGTCTTCGTGGTTCACCGTGGCCCTCTCACCGAGTCGTCCTTCGTGCGGGCCTCAGCTTGCCGTCGGTGCTCGTTGCATTTCAAGCGCGATCCGATCCGAGCGAGGCCCGGTCGAGACCCCCACGTCAGCCTACCGGCCGCCGGAAATGCAAAGAGCCCCGCGCTGCTGCCAGGTCGGGGGTCAGGCAGCAACACGGGGCTGACAGGGATATCGCCAGCTAATCTCCAGCGTTACACCTGTCGGAAAAGTTTTCGGGGATCCGGCCACCCCTCGTTGCCGGACCCCCGCTCGCACCGCGCACACGCTGGCCTTTCCGGTCTCCCAGCTACCGGAAAGACCAGTCGGTTCACGCCTCTATGATTGCCGTCACACCCTGGCCGCCGGCGGCGCAGATGGAGATCAGGCCGCGGCCCGAACCCTTCTCCGCGAGCATCTTGGCGAGCGAGGCGACGATGCGTCCGCCGGTCGCGGCGAACGGGTGGCCCGCCGCCAGCGACGAGCCGTTGACGTTGAGCTTGCTGCGGTCGATGGAGCCGAGTGCGCCGTCGAGCCCCAGGCGCTCCTTGCAGTACTCGTCGGATTCGAATGCCTGCAGCGTCGCGAGCACGACGGACGCGAACGCCTCGTGGATCTCGTAGAAGTCGAAGTCCTGCAGGGTGAGGCCGTTGCGGGCCAGCAGACGCGGGATGGCGTACGTGGGCGCCATGAGCAGCCCGTCCGTGCCGTGGATGTAGTCGACGGCCGCGGTCTCGGAATCGACGAGGTGCGCGAGGACCGGAAGCTTGCGCTCGGCGGCCCATTCGTCCGTGGAGAGCAGGACCGCGGACGCACCGTCGGTGAGCGGGGTGGAGTTGCCCGCCGTCATGGTGGCGTCGCCCGCCTTCACCCCGAAGACCGGCTTCAGCTTGGCGAGCTTCTCGGCGGTGGAATCGGGCCGCAGGTTGTCGTCGCGGGTGAGGCCGAGGAACGGGGTGACCAGGTCGTCGAAGAATCCGCGGTCATAGGCGGCGGCCATGTTCTGATGGCTCGCGGCGGCCAGTGCGTCCTGATCTTCGCGGCGGACACCGAACTCCTTGGCGGTGATGGCGGCGTGCTCGCCCATGGACAGGCCGGTGCGGGGTTCGCCGTTGCGGGGGATCTCGATGCCGAGCATGGACGGGCGGACGTTGCCGAGGAGTTTGATTCGGTCGCCGGTGCTCTTCGCGCGGTTCAGGGACAGCAGGAATTCGCGGAGTTCGTCGTTGACGCCGATCGGGGCGTCCGACGTGGTGTCGACGCCGCCGCCGACACCGGCGTCGATGCGGCCGGCCGCGATGGCGTCACCGACCGCGACGATCGACTGCAGGCCGGTGCCGCAGGCCTGCTGCAGGTCGAAAGCCGGGGTGTAGGGGCTGAGGGCGCTGCCGAGGACGCATTCGCGCATCAGGTTGAAGTCGCGGCTGTGCTTGAGGACGGCGCCGCCCGCGACGAGGCCCAGCCTCTCGCCCTGGAGGTGAAAGCGGCTCACCAGTCCGTCGAGGGTGGCGGTGAACATGTCCTGGTTGGACGCCTGCGCGTACTTGCGGTCGGAGCGGGCGAACGGGATCCGGTTTCCGCCGACGATCGCGACGGGACGCTGCTGCTTTCCGCCCGGCTTCGGGGCCGCAGCGGAGTTCGAGGTGGTGCGAGCTTTGCTGGTCACTGACGTCTCCAAGGATCTGGTGCGATTACCTGTTGGCTACTATTCTTACTCAGGAGTAAGTTACTTGTCGACACCGCACTCCACTCGGTGCTCGGTGACTGACCGCCAAACGACGACAGAAGGTAGGACCGTGGCAGCCAGCAAGGGAGCTCCCGACCTCTATTCCCAGTTCCTCTCATCCGCACCCGGCGCGTTCATCGCGGCGAAGGCGGGACTGCCGCGGCCCGAGAACCTGCGGCGATACAAGCACGGCGAACCGGCTCTCGCCGGCCCGGTCCTGATCGGCGGCAAGGGCCGCCTCGTCGAGCCGCTGCGCGAACTCCTGTCCGACTACCCCGCCGCGGGCGCGGGCGACGACCGGTACGGCGCCCTGGTGTTCGACGCCACAGGCATCGGTTCGGTCACGGAACTCGAGCAGCTGTTCGAGTTCTTCCAGCCGGTCATCCGCAACCTCGCACCGTCCGCGCGCGTCGTCGTCATCGGAACCACCCCCGAGGAGACGTCCGGCGTCGACGAGCACATCGCCCAGCGCGCGCTCGAGGGCTTCACCCGCAGCGTCGGCAAGGAGGTCAAGCGCGGCGCCACCGCTCAGCTCGTCTACGTCTCGCCGAAGGCCGCCACCGGACTGTCGGGTCTCGAATCCACGCTGCGCTTCCTGCTTTCGGCCAAGTCCGCGTTCGTCAGCGGCCAGGTCATCCGCGTCGGGTCCGCGGATTCCGTCGCACCCGCCGACTGGGACAAGCCGCTCGACGGGAAGGTGGCCGTCGTCACCGGCGCGGCCCGCGGCATCGGCGCGACCATCGCCGAGGTCCTCTCCCGCGACGGCGCGCACGTCATCTGCGCAGACATCCCGGCCGCCGGTGAGGCACTGTCCGAGACCGCTAACAAGGTCGGCGGCACCTCCCTCGCCCTGGACGTGACCGCGGACGACGCCGCCGACAAGCTCGCCGAGTTCGTCCTCGAACGGCACGGCGGCGCAGACATCATCGTCCACAACGCCGGCATCACCCGCGACAAGACGCTCGCCAACATGGACGAGAGCCGCTGGAACATGGTGATCGGCGTCAACCTCCTTGCGCCGCAGCGCATCACCGACGTCCTCGTCGCCAAGGGCGCACTGAAGGAAGGCGGCCGGGTGATCGACGTCTCCTCCATCGCCGGCATCGCGGGCAACCGGGGCCAGACCAACTACGGCACCTCCAAGGCCGGTGTCATCGGACTCGTGCAGGCGTCCGCGCCGGTGCTCGCGAAGAAGAAGATCACCATCAACGCCGTCGCACCGGGCTTCATCGAGACCGCGATGACCGCGGCGATCCCCTTCGCGACGCGCGAGGCCGGACGCCGCATGAGTTCGCTGCTGCAGGGCGGCGAGACCGTCGACGTCGCCGAGACCGTCGCCTACTTCGCGAGCCCCGCGTCGAACGCCGTCACCGGGCAGATCGTCCGCGTCTGCGGCCAGAGCCTGCTGGGGGCCTGATGTCGGGCAAGGTCGTGCAACTCACGGAGAAGCCGGGCACGCTCGACATCTACACCCGCGCCGTGCGCAGCGCGCTGCCGGTCATCGGTGCGAGCGGGAACAGCGCCCCGGACACGACGCTCGTCCTGAACGGCGTGCACGTGGATCCCGACAACCTGGCGGCGTACGACCGGGTGACGGGGCTGCGCTTCGGCGACACCCTGCCGCTCACGTACCCGTTCACGCTGGTGTTCCCGGTGGTGATGAAGCTGATGGTGTCCGAGGGTTTCCCCTTCCCGGCCATCGGTTCCGTGCACGCGGAGAACGTCATCGAGCAGTTCCGCCCGATCTCGGTGGTCGAACCCCTCGACGTGTCGGTGCACGCGGAGAATCTCCGTGAGCACCGCAAGGGGCTGCTCATCGACGTGATCAGCGAGATCAGGGTCGGACGCGAACTGGTGTGGAAGCAGACGTCGACGTTCCTGCGTCAGCAGAAGACGTCGCTGTCCGGTCGGCCCGGCCCCGAGCCGAAGGCCGAGGAGGAGCCGCCGCGCCCGCTGCGGACGCTGCGGGTCGATCAGAAGACGATCGGCAAGTACGCGGCGGTGTCCGGCGACCGGAATCCGATTCACGTGTCGACGTTGGGAGCCAAGGCTTTCGGGTTCCCGAAGACCATCGCGCACGGCATGTGGAGTGCGGCCGCTGTCCTGGGGTCGGTGGAGGGCCGGATCCCGGACGCCGTCACCTACAGCGTGCGCTTCGGCAAGCCGATCCTGCTGCCGTCCACGCTGAACGTGTACGCCGATCGGACCGCCGATGGCTGGGATCTGTCGATCAAGCACCCGAAGAAGGGGTACCCGCACCTCACCGCGACGCTGCGCTGACGGGGACGAACGGGACGCTCGTTCGATCTGATCGAACGAGCGTCCCGTTCACTCCGGCTTCTTCTTGCCCGCGAGGCCGCGCCACGCCAGCGACTCCAGCAGGTCGGCGGCGGCGTCGACCTCGATCTCGCCGCCTGCGACCCGGTCGGCCACGGCCTCACCGGCCCCGACCAGGGCGATGGCGATCAGTTCGAAATCCTGGCCCGGCTCCGGATCCTTCGTGCTGGACTCGAGCAGGTGCGCGGTGAGTTCGATCAGCCGGTCGCGACTCGACTGCACCGAGCCGACGAACGCCTGCTGCCCCATCGCCTGGCGGTACAGCACCATCCACGACTTGCGGTGTTTGCCCACGAACCCGAGGAACCCCTCGAGCGCGCGGCGCAGCTGCTCGCGCGGGCTCAGCCCGGGATCGCCGGCCGGTGCGAGCGCCTCGACGAAGCGCAACCCCTCCCGCTGGATGCAGGCCGCGAACAGTTCGTCCTTGGAGCCGTAGTAGAGGTACAGCATCGGCTTCGAGATTTCCGCCCTGGCGGCGATCGCGTCCATCGACGTCTCGTGAAAACCTCTGTCGGAGAAGACGTCGACGGCAGCGTCGAGCATCTGCTGCTCGCGCACTGCGCGCGGCAGTCGCTTGGTGCCGCCGGCCATTCGTCCTCCATCATCGTCGAACCCGCTATCTTACTCTACGGTAAGAACCCGGGCTCGACCGGCGGACGAGAAGAATACCAGTACCCCGTCGCCACACCGCGCACTAGCAGGCCAGAGCGCCCTTCGCCCGCGCGACCGTCAGCACCGCCTCGTCGACCCGCTGCTGCGGCAGCTTGCCCGAGGCCACAACGCCTTCGAGATGGTCGAGGACCCGCGGGACGTCGTCGGTGGTGAGCCACAGCGCGACGTCGACACCGGACTCCAGTGCCGTCTCGACGGCCTCGGTGATGTCGTAGCGGTCGGTGATCGCCTGCATGCCGCTGAGGTCGTCGGTGAAGATCGGGCCGGTGAACGGCGGCGCGCCGTAGCCGGTGCCGCCGCGCAGCAGCGCCACGGCGTCGGGGCTGATGCTGGCGGGGATCCCGGGCGCCGTCAGGCCGGGCACCTCGAGGTGGCCGAGCATGACGCCGACTCCGGTGGACACCAGGTTCCGGAACGGGACGAGGTCCTTGGTCTGCAACTGCTCGAGCGGCGGGGTGGTGACGGCCCCGGTGTGGGAGTCGCCGGACGCGGATCCGTGACCGGGGAAATGCTTGATCACCGGAAGGATTCCCGCGTCCCGCATGCCGCGCGCGTAGGCGTCGGCGTAGCGGGTGACGACGGCGGGATCGTCGGAGTAGGAGCGGTCGCCGATGACGCTGTCGTCGGGCTGGCTGCTGACGTCGACGTCGGGCGCGAAATTGACGGTGACCCCGAGGTCCTTCAGTCCGCGCCCGCGCTCGAGCGCCATCTGATACGTCTGCTCCTCGGTCATCGTGGCCGCGGTCTGCCGGGCGGAGGGATCGGCGCCGAGCAGGTTCTCGACGCGCGACACCCGCCCGCCCTCCTCGTCGATCGTCACCATCAGCGGCAGCGACGACGCCGAGGCCACCTGGGGAACCTCGTGGTTCGCGAGCATGGTCTCGTCGGTCCAGCTTCCGATGAAGATGCCACCGACCTGCTCGTTCCGGACCACCTGGGCGGCATCCGCGGTGCCGGTCACACCCACGTTCAGCAGCTGAGCGAGCTTGCGCCGCAACGGCAGCGACTGCAGGAACTGCGTCTCGCACGACGCCGGCGCGGCGGCGGGCGATGCGGTGCCGGTGTGCGACGCGGGCTCGACGGAAGACGGGGACGGCGTCGCCGAGGACGACTCCGCGACCGTCTCGCCACCACCCGACGAACATCCGGCGACGAGGCCGGTACAGGCTGCGAGCGCGAGGGCATACTTGATCCGCATGGGTCCGACGGTAGCCCAGTTCACCGCCGATGCTCCCGCAGCAGGCCCCGAATCGACGACCGCTGCCGCCCGTCTTGGTAATCTGGACACAGAGGAAACCCGTACTCAGGAGGTCGTGGTGCCCGGTGGTTTGATGTTGATCGCCTACGACGGATCCGACAACGCGAAGCGCGCCGTGGAGTGCGCCGGACGATTCCTGGCCTCCAATCGCGCTGTGCTGGTGACGGTGTGGGAGCCGATGGTCCGTCAGGCCGCGCGCATGTCGGGACTGTCCGGGGTGATGCAACCCGAGTGGGTGCCCGACGAGGAGACCGAGGACGTCGCGTTCTCCGACGCCAAGGTCACCAACGAGGAGGGCATCCTGCTCGCCGAGGCCGCCGGGCTCACCACCGAGGGTCGGTGTATCGAGTGCACCAGCACGATCTGGACGGCGATCGTGGAGACGTCGGACGAACTGGCGGTCGACATCATCGTCACCGGCACCCGGGGCACCACCGGCCTGCGGTCGCTGCTGCAGAGCAGCGTCGCCGACCACGTGTTGCGGCACAGTCACCGCCCGGTGCTGATCGTGCCTCCCGGGAAGTAGTCCGGACGCCCGACTACTGTCGGGTGCACCATGGACGGCTTCCTTCTCTCCCGCGCCGATCGGACGCTGCGCACATCCGGGGTGCGGCACGGGTACGACACCGCGGCCGCTGCCGCGTCCGCCCTCACGAACGGTGACACCGGGCTGATCGTCGGGGCGCTGCCGTTCGATCCCGCACGTCCCGCCGCGCTGACTGCCCCGGAGTCGTGGGAGTTCACGGACGGCCCGTGGCGGCCCGGCACCGTCGCCGCACTCCCCTCCGTCCGCGTCGTTCGGCAGGTCCCCGAACCCGCCGAGCACGTGGCCCGCGTCCGGTCCCTCGTCGACCGAATGCGCGAGGGCACCCTCGGCAAGGTGGTGGCCGCGCGCAGCGTCACCCTCCGCGCGAACTCCCCCATCTCCGCAGAAGCGTTGGCGGCACGGATGATTCACCAGAATCCGACCGCCAACGGGTTCGCCGTCGACCTATCCGCGGCCGGCGAGGGCTTCCGCGGCCGCAGCCTCGTCGGGGCCAGCCCCGAAGTCCTGCTCAGCAGGCGCGGCCGACGCGTCACCTGCCGCCCGCTCGCCGGAACCGCCCCGCGGCGCGCCGATCCGGAGGCCGACGGGAAAGAAGGCCGGGGCCTGCTGGAGTCGACGAAGAACCTGGCCGAGCACGCGTTCGTGACGGCGTGGATCAGGGACGTCCTGGCGCCGCTCTGCACGGAGTTGACGGTCCCGGCTTCCCCGGTGCTGACGAGCACGCACGAGGTGTGGCATCTCGCGACTCCCATCGAAGGCGTGCTGCGCGAGAAGTCCACGAGCGCCCTGAGCCTGGCGGTGCTGCTGCACCCGACGCCCGCGGTGTGCGGCACCCCCACCGACGCGGCGCTGGCGACCATCCGGGACGTCGAGGAGGATCGGCGGTTCTACGGCGGTGCCGTCGGATGGTGCGACGGCGACGGTGACGGCGACTGGGTGGTGGCCATCCGCTGCGCCGAGATCGGCGCCGACGGGCTCGAGGCCCTGGCGACCGCGGGCGGGGGCATCGTCGCCGAGTCCGATCCGGAGTCCGAACTCGACGAGACGACCACCAAACTGCGCACGCTGCTCCGGGCGCTGGGTGTGCAGCAGAGCCCGTGAACTGCGGAAACGGCGGCCCCCGAGCACCAATCAGCAGTTCGGCGGCCCTCGGGTGATACCTTGACCCGAGCAATTCGTACGCGGGAGTAGCCGTGTGCGTCGATGGCAAGACGGTGGGAGATGTCTGATGGGGAAGTTCCTTGTGCCCGGTGTGGTCAGCGCCGTGGTCGGTGTCGCTCTCGGCACCGTGGCGACGCTCGGCATCACCGCAGCCGCACAGGACAACACGCGTCCCGAGGTCGACCGGAGCGGCAACGCGGATTCCTCACTCCTGAACCAGGTTGAGTACGGCAGCCGCTGAGAGCGCCGGCTCGACAACTTCCCGCACTTCCCCCGAGTCGGCGGCCATGGCGCCCTCGGCGGAGCCTCTGTCGCGGCGGTGGCTGTTCGGCGCCTCTGTCGTAGCGTTCCTTCTCGCGTTCCTCCAAACCCCCGGCCGGCTCGCCGCCGACACCAAATACGACCTGTCCCAGAATCCGATCGGATTCCTGGAACGGGCGTCCCATCAGTGGAGCAGCCAGGCCCCCATGGGCCAGGTGCAGAACCAGGCCTACGGATACTTCTTCCCGCACGGCGCGTTCTTCGCGCTCGGCGACATCCTGAGCGTCCCGGCGTGGATCACCCAGCGGGTGTGGTGGGCACTGCTGCTCGTCGCCGGATTCTGGGGCATCGTCCGCCTCGCCGAGGCGCTCGGCGCCGGTAGCCGCTCGTCCCGCGTCATCGCCGGTGTCGCGTTCGCATTCTCCCCCCGCGTCCTCACCACTCTGGGTTCGATCTCGTCGGAAACCCTCCCGATGATGCTGGCGCCGTGGGTCCTTCTCCCCGTAGTCGTCGCCCTCGCCCACGTGAGTGGCAAAGCGTCCCGGGACGCGCATTGGCGCTCACCTGCACGGCTGGCGGCCCAGTCGGCGCTGGCCGTCGCGCTGATGGGTGCGGTCAACGCCGTCGCGACCGCGGCGGCGTGCCTCGTCGCAGGCCTGTGGTGGATCTCCCACCGCCCCAACCGGCGGTGGTGGACGTTCACCGCGTGGTGGTTCCCGTTCCTGGCGCTGGCCACGCTGTGGTGGATCGTGCCGCTGCTGCTGCTCGGCAAGGTGAGCCCGCCGTTCCTCGACTACATCGAATCGTCCGGGGTGACGACGCAGTGGACGTCCCTCGCCGAGATCCTCCGCGGCACCGACAGCTGGACGCCGTTCGTCTCCCCCGAACGCATCGCAGGCGCGGTCCTCGTCACCCAGCCCGCCGCGGTCGCGGCGACCGGGCTCATCGCCGCCGCCGGTCTCGCGGGGCTGTGCATGCGGTCGATGCCGGCCCGCGGTCGCCTCACCCTGATCCTGTTCGTCGGGGTCGCCGGACTCGCCGCCGGGTACATCGGCGAACTGGGTTCCCCGTTCGCCGAGCAGGTGCGACTGTTCCTCGACTCCACCGGGGCGCCCCTGCGGAACGTGCACAAACTCGAGCCGCTCGTCCGGATCCCGCTCGTGCTCGGGCTGGCGCATCTCCTGGCGAAGGTTCCGCTGCCCGGGTCCGTGCCGTTCGCGCGGTGGCGCAGCGCGTTGGCGCACCCCGAGCGCGAACCGATGGTCGCGGTGACCAGCCTGGTGCTGGTCGCCCTCACCCTCGCGACGTCGCTGGCGTGGACGGGCAAGCTCGCGCCGCGGGGCACGTACACCGACGTCCCCGACTACTGGCAGCA
Source organism: Rhodococcus sp. T2V (assembly GCF_029269925.1). Classification (NCBI taxonomy): domain Bacteria; kingdom Bacillati; phylum Actinomycetota; class Actinomycetes; order Mycobacteriales; family Nocardiaceae; genus Rhodococcus; species Rhodococcus sp. T2V. The sequence goes on along the minus strand of NZ_JARJBD010000009.1, from coordinate 97,755 downwards.
GGCCGCGTCGTGGCTGGAGGACAATGCCGGGGGCACCAGCCCCGACGGTTCGGACGCGGAGCGCGCGCTCGTGGTGCCCGGCGCACCGTTCGGCAGCCAGCTCTGGGGTCTCACCCGCGACGAGCCGATGCAGGCGCTGGCGTCCACACCGTGGGCGTCCCGCGACGCCGTCCCGCTCACCCCGCCCGGCACCATCCGGGCGATGGACTCGATCCAGCGGTTGATCGCCGACGGCCGGCCCTCGGACGGCATGGCGCAGACCCTGCTCGGCCAGGGCATCCACTACCTCGTCCTCCGCAACGACCTCGACCCGGAGACGTCGCGGTCGACGCGCCCACTGCTCGCGCACCAGGCCGTCACCGGATCTCCCGGATTCACCCGGGTCGCGGAGTTCGGCGAGGACATCGGACCCGGCGACGTCGAGGGCCTCGTCATCGACAGCGACCTGCGGCCGCGATATCCGGCCATCGAGATCTTCGAGGTGTCGACGCCGGACGGATCGCCCGCACCGAGCGGCCCCTACACGGCGAACGTCGACGGCATCCCCCGCGTGCAGGGCGGTCCGGAATCGCTGCAGCGCCTACGGGAGAACGGCGCACTGCCCGGAACCGGACCCGTCCTGCTGGCCGCGGACGCGAAGCGCGCCGGACTGCCCGTCGACGACGTCACGGTCACGGACACGCCCCGGGACCGCGAAACCGACTACGGCCAGGTCGACAATCACAGTTCGGCGCTGCGGACCCCGGACGATGCGCGCCGCACGTTCAATCTCGTCCCCGACTATCCGGTGGCGGACACCCCGCTGGTCGAGGGCCGGTGGGAGGGCGCGACGCTGAGCGTGTCGAGTGCGGCGTCCGACGCCACCCAACTCGGCGGCTCCTCGCCCGCCAGCAGCGCCGCCGCGACCGTCGACGGCGACCCGGCGACGGGCTGGTTCAGCAACGGCATCGAGCGGGCGCTGGGCCAGTGGCTCCAGATCGACTTCGACACCCCGCTCACCAGTTCGCTGCTGCACATCACGACGAGCCCGGCCGCGATCGGCGCGCCCGTCCGCTGGATGGAGGTGTCGACGCCCAACGGCAGCACAGCCGTGAAGGTGGACGCGCCGGGCAAACCGATCGCCGTGTCCGTTCCCGGTGGTGTCACCCCGTGGGTGCGGATCACCGCTACCCGAACCGAGAACGGTTCCCCGGGAACGCAGTTCGGCATCAGCGAGGTATCGGTCGAGGACTTCTCCCAGCGTGACGCCCCGGTCACCGTGCCGATCCGGTACCGGACGGTGCTGCCTCCCACCCCCGAGGGCGCGTCCGTGTCGGGTTGGGACCTCAGCCAGGAGCTCCCCGGCCGCAACGCGTGCGCGGAGGCCCCGGACCGGGTGCGGTGCAGCAACGCCTTCGTCCTGCCGCCCGAGGAGGTCGGCACGTTCGAGCGAACGCTGTCGGTGCCCGAACCGACCGCGGTGACGCCGCAGCTCACACTGCGGGCCCGGCAGGGCGCACCGCTGGAGGATGTTCTCACGCAACGGGATCGGCCGTCCGCCCACGGAACGAGCAACATCACCGACCTGCGCGGCTCGGCGTTCGCCGCCACCGACAACGATCCGCGCACCAGCTGGTCGGCGAAACAGGACACCACCAGCGGCAAGGGCGCGAAACCGACCCTCACGATCGATCTTCCCGAACCCACGCTCGTCACCGGACTGCAGCTCACGCCCAGTCTGGGTGCCGTGCCCGCCGCCCCCGACCGGGTAGCCGTCGACCTCGGCAACGGACCGCAGGTGCGCGACGTGGACGAGGACGACGGGACCGTCACGGTCGAACCCCGGGTGACGGACCGGATCGTGCTCAGCCTCGTGTCCTGGAAGAGCACCCTCGACCAGAACGCTCTCGGGTTCGCCCAGCTGCAGCCCGCCGGACTCGCCGAGGTCGGGGTGCTGGGCGAGGACGGCGTCCTGCTGCCCGGCTCAGGTCCGATCGACGACGCCGGCGACAGCCCGGTCACGGTGCCCTGCGAGGAGGGGCCGGTCGTGTCGATCGGCGGGCAGCCTGTGCGCACGAGCGTCACCGCAACCGCCGGGCAATTGCTCTCCGGCGACCCGGTTCCCGCGACGCTCTGCGACGATCCCGGCCCCGTCCCGCTGGCGGCGGGATCACAGGACGTGACGGTCGACCCGGGGTCGGCGTTCTTCGTCGACAGTCTGCGCCTCGACGCCGGACCGCAAGCACAGGCCGTTCCGACGGAGCAGGTGTCGACCACCGCGTGGACGGAGAACCACCGGGAACTCACGGTGCCCCGCTCGGACACCGAACGCCTCGTCGTCGTCCCCGAGAGCACCAACGTCGGCTGGGTGGCCACCGCACCGGACGGCGGCGAACTGACGCCGGTCGTCGTCGACGGCTGGCAGCAGGGATGGATCCTGCCCGCGGGAACCGAGGGGACGGTGACCCTCGACTTCCCCACCGACCACTGGTACCGGCTGGGGATCTTCGGCGGCCTGCTGCTGCTGATCCCGTTGGTCGCCGCCGCGTTGTGGCCGCGTCGCGCCCGTGAGCGCGATCCCGGGCCGGCACCGCGGACCTGGGGCAGCGCAACGGCCGGGTGGCTGGGAATCCTCGCCGCCGCCACCGTGATCGGCGGTCCTGTCGGCGCGGTGACGACGGTCGTGGCGACGCTGCTGGCCGTGGTCCTGATTCGGCTACGCGGAACCGCCACCACCGCGCGCGTGCTGGTCGGGGTCGCGGGAGCGTCGACGATGCTCGGCATGGCGATGCTGTCGACCGGGCCGTGGCGCGCGCCCGGCGGGTACGTCGGGCACTCGTTCCTCGTTCAGTTCCCGCTGCTGCTCGCGCTCGTCGCGACGGGGCTGGCCGTCCTGCCGCTCGGACGGTCGGCGTTGCTCGCGCGCGCCTCCCAGCGCTTGACGGCGCGGCGCGCCGGTTCCTCCACCAACGCGTAACTGGCCGACGCGACCGCGACGCTCAGCACCGTCGTCAGGAACAGGATGTAGACGAAGTGGCCGGAGAACGGGACGAGCCCGAACACCGGGAAGACGATGGACAGCACGGCGAGGTGCCAGATGAAGATGCCGTACGACCAGCGGCCCACCGCGAGCGCGAGCGGGCTCGCGAGGTAACGGTGGGTGGACCTGTCGGACAGCACCAGCGGTGCCATCAACGCGAAACTGATGACGGCGCCGAGCGCCATCTTGGCGGCGTACTGCCAGGGTTCGGGACGCACCAGCCCCTCCGGCCCGGCGAGGTCGGTCGCCGTGAGCGCGAATGCCACTGCGGCGACGAAGAACATCCGGACGCGGTGATGCGCCCAGCGGTGCATCCGTCCGGGCGGGCTCACCGCCAGTTCGGCCAGCAACATCCCAGCTCCGAACCAGGGCAGGTATCCGGGCAGCCAGTTGTCGTGGTGGATGCCGCCCGGCGTCGAGACCGGCACGAATGCCCACGTCAGGCTCACCGCGATCAACGCGAGGATCGCCGGAACACGCAGCCGCGCAGCCGGACCCCGAAGCCGGACCAGTGCGAGGGCCAGCAGCGGAAGCACCAGATAGAAGGCCACCTCCACCGACAGACTCCACATCTGGGTCAGACCGTCGGTGAGAGTGAGGGGCACGAACACTTGCACGAGACCGAGATTCGCCCACCACGTGCGGTAACTCGCGTTGGCGGTGGGCAGGAACGTCAACACCACGGCCACGGCGACCCAGTACGCGGGCAGGATGCGCGTCGCCCGCGAAATCCAGTACCGGACGACGCCGGGGGCGGAACCCATCCCCCGCGCAGCCCCGGCATGGCTGCGCCACAGCAGGAATCCCGACAGCGCGAAGAAGACTGCAACCGCCAGATCGAATCGTCCCCAGATGCGGCCGAGCACCGGCACGTGCGTCGCGCCCGTCTGGAACGCGACGTGCGTCACGAGCACCCCCAGCGCCGCGAGACCGCGCATCCCCTCCAGTGCGGGAATGAAACTGCGCGGAGTAGCGGGCGCCGCGGGCGCGGGCGAGATTTTGGCCGGGGTGCTCATCACCAACAGTGTGCCTGGTCCGGGCCCTGTGACGGAAAACTCCGTCCCGGTCACTTCGCTGCGGAACGGCCGGTGCGTTTACTATCCGATGGGGCAAATGCGCATTCGAGACTGTTAGTGTTTTGCCTCACGTGGTGTCGATGTGGGCTCCATGCGATCCGTGCAGCCGTGCTGCCGGTGGGGGAATCTCAATCGACAGAATTGGGTTAGGAGAGAAAGCATGGCGGAGCGCTCAGGGCCGAGCCGGATACTTGCTTGCATTCTGGTGGGCCTCGGTGCCTTCCTCTTGGCCGTCGCCATTCTCATTCCCACCTACACGGTGGGCAAATTGGCGAAGACGCCGTTGGACCTCGAAGTGACCACGATCGCCGAAGGTTCCGGCAGCGTGCTCAACTCGCAGTCTCTGCTCGCAGGCAAGGCCGAAGTCAACACGAACGTTCCACTGGTGTCACAGCGTTACGTCACCACCGAGGACCCCGCGAACGCGGACGTCGTCACTCTCCAGGCAGGGCAGACGCTGCGGCGCACCGACAAGCAGGGCGACACCGGACTGCTGTCCGCGATCGTCGACCGCAACACCGTCGACCGCAAGACGTCGATGCCGACCAACGACCCGGTGGGCACCATCCAGACGCAGCCCAACCAGCCTGCCGAGGAAGTTCCGCGCGACGGACTGCAGTACAAGTTCCCGTTCGATTCGAAGAAGCAGAGCTACCCCTACTTCGACCTGAACGCGCGCGCCACCCAGGACATCGACTTCGTCGAGGAGACGGAGATCAACGGCCTGAAGGTGTACCACTACAGCCAGACGATCGCCCCCGTCGACCTGTCGAAGGTCGTCAACTCGCCCACCAACAAGCTGACGCTGCCCGCCGAAGCCTGGGGCGTCCCCGGTGGCACCCTCCCCGTCACGATGACCCGCTGGTACACCAACGTGCGTGACCTGTGGGTCGAGCCCGAGACCGGTGTCGTCGTCAAGGGCCAGGAGCAGCTGCACCAGTACTACGCCCGCAACAAGGACAAGCCGGAGATCGACGTCCTGAAGGTGGAACTGCCGTTCAACGAGCAGACCATCGAGTACCAGGTCCAGCAGGCCAAGGACGGCATGGACAAGCTCAGCACGTTCGGTCGCACCGTACCGATCATCGCCGGCATCCTCGGCCTCATCGCCCTGATCGCCGGACTGTTCCTCGGTCTGCGCGGCGGCAAGGGCAAGCAGCCCGCACCGGCCGACGGTGGTGACTACCCGCAGAGCGGTGGTGGACGCCACGTCGACCTGGGCAAGTCGGAGGAGGCTCCCACGGAGCAGCACGACTGGACCACGGACAAGACGGAAGAGATTCCCGTCGCAGATCCGCGCCGGTACGACGAGCGGTAGAGCACGACAACCGGACGCCACGTAGTCCGGTGCGAAGGGGACCCCGGTTTTTCACCGAGGTCCCCTTCGTCGTACGGAGAGGCCTGTCGAACCGGACCGATGTCAGATCGCGGGTGCGTCGCGTCGCGCGCTGCGCACGGCGAAGAGACTCGCGACCAGGGCGGTACTCGACGCGACCGTCACGGCGACGGCGATGAACTGCCCGATCGTGGACGCGAGGGTCAGCATGGCGGTCATCTCGACGGCGAGACCGATCCAGGCGATGACGGCGAGGTGCGTCCGCTCCCCCGCGATGGCGGACAGCAGGGCGCCCTGCAGGACGGCGAGGCAGGCGCCGTGGAGCGCGAACAGCCACAGCAGCGACTGCACGGGGCGGTACGCGTCGCCGACGAGGAGCGGGACGAGGGGGGCGGCCACCGCGACACCCGCGACGAGCACTGCGCCGAGTCCGACGAGGACGGCGAGCGCAGAGCGGATCGCCTGCGCGGAGTGCGCGGGATTCGCCATCCGCGGGTACAGCACCACCCCGACGGCCTGCGGCAGCCAGAACGCGGCCTTGGTGGCGACGGCACCCAGCGCGTACAGGCCTGCGTCGTCGTTGCTGAGCACGATGCGGGCGATCACGAGGTCCATCGACGACAGCGCGATCAGCGCCAACTGCACCTGCGACGCCTTCAGCACGGCCGCGACGCCGATCCGGGTGCTCGATTCCCCGGTGATCCCGGAATCGGCGAGCAGCCGCGCGCACAGGGCCACCAGGCCGGTGCCGACCGCGCTGGCGGCGAGGGCGAGTCCCGGCCCGGCGCCGACGGCGAGCACCACGACCGCGGGAACGACCTTCGCGATTCCGGCTCCGGCGAGGACGACGCTGAGCGGGCCGAACCGCGCCGAACCCTGCAGCAGTCCCTGTTCGGTGGCGAGCAGGACGAGGACGGGCGCCGTGACGAGCGCCGAGAACGTGGCGAGCATCCCGGTGTCGAGGGCGAACGACACGAGGGGCGCGAGCAGCGTCGCCGCGACCGCGACGATCAGCGCGCAGCGGTACCCCAGCAGCCGGAGCGCGTGTGCACCCTTGCCCCGGACCGCCTCGCGGGCGACGACGGTCTGCAGTGCGAGCGCGGGGACGGCGAGGACGAGTTGGGCGGCCAGCAGACTCGCGAACTCCCCGTAACCCGCCGGGCCGAGCCAAGCGCTCGCCGCCCAGGCAAGCAGGTAGGACGCGATATTCGCGGTCATCGATCCCGCCGTCACCATCGTCACCCCGGCGACCGCCGAGCTGGTGAGGGTCTGGCGTGGCATTCGCCCATGATGCACTACGTGCCGTGCGGGCCGGGTCGATGCACCACGTATCGTGACGGCCCATGACCGTCCGGCGCCGAGCACCGTTCGTGGCGGCGGTCTACAGCCTCGTCCTGGCGTTACTCGTCCTCGGTCCGCTGCTCGGTCCCGGTTACCTGCTGCTGCGTGACGCGGTGAGCACTCCCCGGTCGTATCTCACGGACTCGGCGCTCGGTCTCACCGATGCCGCCGCGCGGGCGGTCCCGCAGGACGCCCTCCTGGCCGCGCTGAGTGCGTTCGTCGACGGCGGACTGATGGTGAAGGCGATCCTGCTGATCGCCCTGTGGACGGCGGGCTGGGGCGCGGCCCGCATGGTCCGGACCGCCCTGCCGACCGCCGGGCTCGGTCCGCAACTCGTGGCCGCGACGGTGACGGTGTGGAACCCGTACGTCGCCGAGCGACTGCTGCAGGGTCACTGGAGTCTGCTGACGGGGTATGCAGCGCTGCCGTGGACGGTGTGCGCGGCCGTCGCGATCCGGCGCGGTCGGCGACAGGGGTGGTTCGCCCTCGCGGCCTGCCTCGCCGCGGCCGGTCTGACACCGACCGGGGTGTTGCTCGCGGCGGTGACGGCGCTGGCCGTCCTCGCCTGTCCGGGTGGACGCTCCGCCCGAGGGCTCCGTCTGACAGGTGCGCTGGGCCTGTTCTTCGCCGCGAGCGCGCCGTGGCTGGTGGCCACGGCTCTGTCCGGCGGCGGCGGGGACGGCTCCGATCCCGCCGGGGTCGCGGCGTTCGCGGCCCGCGCCGAACCGGGTCTGGCGACGCTCGGCAGTCTCGCCGGGCTCGGCGGCGTCTGGAACGAGACCGCCGTCCCGCAGACCCGGACCACCCTGTTCGCCCTGGTCGGAACGGTCCTGCTGCTCGGTGTCGTGCTATGTGGCCTCCCTGCGCTGTGGCGGCGTCGACGGCATCCCGCAGTCGCCGCGCTGACCGTGCTCGCACTGCTCGCGGTGCTGCTGCCGACGCTCGGCGCGACGGCGTGGGGTCTCGACGTCGGCCGCTGGTCGGTGCAGCACGTCCCCGGAGCGGGATTGCTGCGGGACGCGCAGAAGTGGGTGGCGCTTGCGGCCCCGCTGTATGCGCTCGCCGCCGCGGCCGCGGTGCTGCGGCGCCCGGTCACCTGGTCGGTCTCGGCCGTCCTGATCGTGCTGCTCGCCCTCCCCGACCTCGCGTGGGGCGTCGGGGGCTCCCTGCGCCCGGTCCACTATCCGCCGTCGTGGCAGCAGGTGGCCGCCGAACTGGACGGCGACCCGACCAGCGGGGACGTCGCCGTCCTGCCCACCGGCATGTTCCGCAAGTTCCCCTACAGCAATTCCGCTCCCGTCCTGGACCCCGCCCCGAGAATGCTGCCGGAGGACGTCCTGCAGACCGGCGAGCTGGTGGTGACCGGCGGCAGCGTCGGGGGCGAGGGGTCCCGGGCGCAGCAGGTCGAGCGGGTGCTGCTCACCGGCGGTTCCGCCGCCGATCTCGCGTCGCTGGGCGTCCGATGGGTTCTGGTCGAGCGCGACACGCCCGGACCGCGCGGCGAATCCGCGACCACCCTGTCCGGGCTGGAGCGACAGTTCTCGGACGAGCATCTGGAGCTGTACCGCGTCGACGGCGACGTCGCGCCGTACGAGGCGAGCCGACGGGCGCGCGCGACCGTGATCGCGGCCCACGTGCTGTGGGCGATGCTGTTGGCCGGTGGTCTACTCGGCGCGGGCGTGCTCGAGGTCCGGACGCGCCGGCGCCGGCGACACCAGCCCTGACGTGCGCCTGCCCGCGGCCGTGCCCGCCAGCACCTCGTGGACGCCGTTCCCGGTGTGCTTCCAGGAGAATTCACCCGCCCGGACGCGTGCCTTCTCGCCGAGCACCGTGCGGGTCTCGGGCTCGAGCAGGAGCGTCTTGACCGCCGCGGTCAGGTCGGCGACGTCGGCCGTCGCCGACTCGGCCTTGCCGACCAGAACTCCGGTCACGCCGTCGACGATCGAATCCGTGAGACCCTTGGAGCTGCGGTAGCCGACGGTCGGGACGCCGTGCTGCGCCGCCTCGATGACGGCGAGACCCCAGCCCTCCTTGCGGGACGGCATCACGTGCACCCAGGACTGCGACAACAACCGGTGTTTGCGGGTCTCGTCGACGTGCCCGTGGAACGTGACGGCGTCGCCGATGCCCAGCTCGTGCGCGCGGTCGCGAAGGTTCTGCTCCCACCAGCCGCCACCGATGACGTCGAGGTGCACGTCGGCGATCGTGGGGCGCAGGGCGGCGACGGCCTCGAGGGCGTCCTCGATCTGTTTGTGCGGCACGAGCCGTGACAGCACGCACACGCTGGGGTGCGCGGTCCTCGTGTCGGCGCCGCCGATGTCCACACCGAGGGGGATGTCGTCGGCGCCGTTGCGCACCACCGCGATCCGCTCGCGCTCCACTCCCAGTTCGACGAGTTCGTCGGCGGACGGCAGTGACACGGTGAGGTACTGGTCGTCCCGGTGGGTGCGCGGCGACAGCCGGGATTCCACCCACCAGCCGATCTTGCCCATCAACCGGCCCGCCACCGGCCACTGCTCGCGGTGGCAGTGATGGACGAGCAGCGTCACGGGTGCGCCGGCGACGACGCGGGAGAAGAACGGGATGCCGTTCTGGGTGTCGATGACGGCGTCGGGCTGAATCCCTCGCAGCGGTCCGAACCCGAGCCGGCCCGCGGCGATCGCGGCGAGGGCGCGGGGGTAGACGCTGTACCGTCCGCCCGCCCGGCTGATCTCGATGCCGTCGACGGTCTCCTTCTTGGCGGCGCCGCGGTAACCGGCGGTGCGGAGGGTGACCTTGATTCCCCGCGCCGCGAGCTGGGCGCCGACCTCCTCGAGGTACCGCTCACTGCCGCCACCCTGCGGGTGACCGGTGTCGCGCCAGCAGAGCAGCAGAACCTCTCGCACGTTCATATACTCCTGTGGTCGGTGCGGTACTCGTGGTCTCGGGGCGGGACGTTCCGCGCGGTAGTCCCCGAACACCCTATCGGTCGCATTCCGCCCGATGTTGCAGCCACCGCGAACGGATTGCCGTCCCGGCGGCTGCACTCGCTAAGGTTCAGTCTCGTGACGACGCCTCCCGTGACCCGGCGATTCGGTCGACGGGCAACCCTGAAGAGGTCGTTCGGCCTGCTCAGCGACTTCCGGCACGAACAGACCGCGCCCGACCTGTTCTACGGCGCCCTCGCCCGCGACTCCGTCGAACTGATCGGCGACCTGTGGGGCGGCCTCACCGACTCGGATCTCACCGGCACGACGGTCCTCGACGTCGGCGGCGGCCCCGGCTACTTCGCGGACGTGTTCCAGCAGGCCGGCGCCCGGTACGTTCCCGTGGAACCGGATCCGTCCGAGATGCACGCCGCGGGGCTCGCGGTGGGCGGCGCCGTGCGCGGGTCGGGGCTGGCGCTGCCGTTCCGGACGTCGTCGGTGGACATCTGCTTCTCGTCCAACGTCGCCGAGCACGTCAGCGAACCGTGGGCAATGGCGGAGGAGATGATCCGCGTGACGAAACCCGGTGGCCTGATGGTGCTGTCGTACACGTTGTGGTGGGGCCCGTTCGGCGGTCACGAGACCGGACCGTGGCATGCACTGGGCGGCGAGTACGCCGCCCGGCGTTACCTGCGCAGGAACGGCCGGGAACCCAAGAACCGCTACGGTGTGTCGCTGTTCAAAGTGGGTGCGGCCGACGGGCTTCGGTGGGCCCGGCGCACCCCGGACGCGGAGTTGCTGGCCGCCTTCCCCCGCTATCACCCGCGCTGGGCGTGGTGGATGGTGCGCGTCCCCGGACTGCGCGAGTTCCTGGTGAGCAACCTCGTTCTCGTGATGCGGAAGCGCTGACCGTGGTCGCGCTGGCACTCGACATCGGCGGCACCAAGATCGCCGCCGGGATCGTCGGCACGGACGGCACGGTGCCGCACCCCGTGACCACTCCCACGCCGGCGGCCGGAGTCGCGGACTGTTGCGCCGCCCTGCTGCGCGAGGTCGCGGGAAGCGCGAAGATCACGTCGGTCGGCATCGCCTGCGCCGGACCGGTCGACACAGTCGCCGGCACCGTGTCGCCCATCAACATCGAGGAGTGGGCGGGCGGATTCGGCCTGGTCGGCGCCGTGCAGGACCTGTTCCCCGGCGTCCCCGCGCGACTGGCCATGGACGGCGCCGCGTCCGCACTCGGCGAGCATCACCACGGCGCCGGCCGCGGCGCCCCCGACCTGCTGAGCCTCGTCGTGTCCACCGGCATCGGCGGCGGGGTGATCCTCGGTGGTCGCATCGCCACCGGCCGGACCGGCAACGCGGGACACATCGGTCACCTGGTGGTTCCCGGCGGGACCGACCCGTGCACGTGCGGCGGGGTCGGGTGCCTGGAGACGGTCGCCAGCGGACCGTCGTCCGTGCGCTGGGCCCGCTCCCGCGGATGGCGCGGGACGACGGGCGTCGAATTGGCGCGGGCCGCCGCGGACGGCGACGGGGTCGCGGTGGCCGCCCTCGACCGCGCGGGGACCGCACTGGGGCAGGCGATCGCGTCGGCCGCGGCCCTGCTCGACGTCGATCTCGCGGTAATCGGCGGCGGATTCGCGCAGGCCGGACCCCCGTTGTGGGACCCGATGCGCCGGGCCGCGGCCCGTCACGCCCGGTTGTCCTTCGTCGCCGATCTGCGGGTGGTGCCCGCCGAACTCGGCGCCTCGGGCACGCTCGTCGGCGCGGCGGTCCTGGCCGCCGGCGAGGGCTGACGCAGCGGAATCTCCTCACCTGTTCCGAAATTCTGTAACGTGTTCTAGTGTTCAGGGTCACACCACGTTCAGGAGAGGAGGTGACCGTGAGCACGAGCGCAACCCGATCTGCCGACGACTCCGATCACCAATCCGAAGTTGCCCGGCCCAGTGACTCCCGTCGCGATCCGGAGGTGCTGCGGGAGGCGCTCCAACGCTGGCTGGCCGCGCAAGTGCCCTCCGACGCCGCACCCGAGGTCACCCACGTCCACCTCCCCGACGCGAACGGGATGTCGAGCGAGACCATCCTGTTCGACGCCACCTGGTCGGGCGAGGTGCACCCGCTGGTCGCACGCGTCGCGCCCGCCGACACGACGATGCCCGTCTTCCCCGACTACGACCTCGACGGACAGTTCCAGGCGATGACGCAGGTCCGGGAACACTCCGCCGTCCCGGTCCCGGCCGTCTACTGGTCCGAACCCGATCCCGGGCCGCTGGGCGCCCCGTTCTTCGTCATGGCCCGCGTGTCCGGGCAGGTCCCGCCGGACGTGATGCCCTACAACTTCGGGTCGTGGGTGACGGAGGCGACCGAGGAGCAGCGCGCACTGCTGCAGCACAGTGCCGTGAATGTGCTTGCGCAACTTCACGACATCGACCGGCCGTGGGAGCGGTTCGCGTTCCTGCGGCTGCCCGGCGCCGGCCCCACCGTCACCGAGGCGCTCGCCGCGCACATCCGGCAGCAACGCGACTACTACGAATGGACGACCCGGTCCGGCCCCCGGTCCCCGCTGATCGAACGCGGCTTCGCATGGATGGAGGAGAACCTCCCGGACGACTCCTCCCCCGCCGTCTTCTGCTGGGGTGACGCCCGCATCGGCAACATGATGTTCGAGGACTTCCGGCCGGTGGCCGTACTCGACTGGGAGATGGCCACGCTCGGGCCCCGCGAACTCGACCTGGGCTGGATGACATACCTGCACCGGTTCTTCGAGGACATCGCCGCGGCCGCCGGACTCGACGGGATGCCCGGCTTCCTGCGCCTCGACGACCTCGCCGCCCTGTACGAGGAACTGACGGGCCACACGCCCCGCGATCTCGAGTACTACACCGCCTACGCGGCCCTGCGGCAGGCGACGATCATGCTCCGAATTCAGGAGCGCGCCATCCATTTCGGACAGGCCGTCGCCCCCGAGGATCCGGACGACATGATCATGCACCGCGCCTCGCTCGAGGCGATGCTCGACGGCACGTACTGGGAGAAGATCCGATGACCGCCGACTACGCCGGAAACCCGCTGTCCCCGATGGACGACTACCCCATCCATCAGGTGGCCGAACCCATTCGGCGGGTCGCGACGTCCGACCGCAACTTCTACGACCGCTACTACTTCAACTGCTATCCCTCGGGCGAGTCCGACCTGTTCCTCATCATCGGTCTCGGCCAGTACCCCAACCTCGGGGTCACGGACGCGTTCGCGGTGCTCCGCCGCGGCGACGACCACATCGTCGTCCGCGGGTCGGCGGCGCTGGGCCACGACCGCTCCGAGAACACCGTCGGACCGTTCCGCGTCGAGGTCCTCGAGGGGCTGAAGCGCCTGCGCGTGGTACTCGCACCGGGCGACTACGACCTCTCCTTCGACCTCACCTTCGACGGCGCGATCCCCGCGACGCTCGAGCCCCGCCACTTCCGCAGGCAACTCGAACGGGTCACGTTCGACACGAGCCGCTTCGTCCAGACCGGCACCTGGGCAGGCGAACTCACGATCGACGGCGAGAGCCGCCCCGTCACCCCCGACACGTGGCGCGGCAACCGCGACCGGTCGTGGGGAGTGCGCCCCGTCGGCGAGTCCGAGCCGCCCGGACGGCGGGCGGTCGACGGGATCCAGAACTTCTTCTGGATCTACTCGGTGATGCAGTTCGAGGACTACGCCGTCTCCGTCGTCCTGCAGGAGGACGAACTCGGCAGGCGCATCGTCGAGGAGGCCGTTCGCATCTGGCCGGACGCCGACCGCGAACCCGAATGGCTGGGCCGACCCGAACACGAGCTGAAATTCGAGCCCGGGACGCGCGACGTCACGTCGGCGTCGCTGAGTTTCCACCGGCCCACCGGCGAGGTCGTCACCGTCACCTGCGACCTGCTGGTTCCCAACTACATCGGCATCGGCACCGGCTACGGGCTCGAGGCCGACTGGCGTCACGGCATGTGGCAGGGCGAACTCGTGGTGCAGGGACTGCGCAAACGGGCGTCCGAGATCGAGCCGGGACTCCGGATGTTCTGCCCCGTCGACAATCTCACCCGATTCCGGCTCGAGGACGGCGGCGAGACCGTCGTCGGGACCGGGCTGTTCGAGGTCGCGGCGATCGGGCCACACGCACGATACGGATTCGACAATTTCACCGACACCGCCTCCTGACCGGGGGAACGACACGAGGAATGGACTCATGACCGACTACGACAAGCTCTACATCGGCGGCAAATGGGTGGCCCCGGCCACCGACCAGGTGCTCGAAGTGTTCTCCCCGGCCACCGAGGAACTGATCGGCAGCTGTCCCGTCGCGTCGCCTGCCGACATCGACGACGCCGTCGCCGTCGCCAGGCGGGCGTTCGACGAAGGTCCGTGGCCGCAGACCACTCCCGCGGAGCGCGGGGAGATCCTCGCGAAGGCGGCGAAGCTCATCGAGGAGCGCGGCGAGACCCTCAACGCGCTGATCTCGTCGGAGATGGGTCAGCCGCCCGCGATGGTCGGGATGATGCAGCAGACGCCGTCGCTCGCGACGCTGAACTTCTACGCCGGTCTCGCGAACGAATTCGAGTGGGAGCAGACCCGCACCGGCGTGTTCGGCCAGACGAAGGTGCTGCGGGAGCCGGTCGGTGTGGTGGCCGCGGTCCTCGCCTGGAATGTGCCGCTGTTCCTGGCCGTCAACAAGCTGTCCCCGGCGCTGCTCGCCGGCTGCACCGTGCTGCTCAAGCCGGCGCCCGAATCTCCGCTCTCCACACACGTTCTCGCCGAGATCTTCGCCGAGGCCGGGGTCCCCGACGGCGTCATCTCCGTGCTGCCCGGCGGCGCCGAGACCGGTGAATACCTGGTGTCGCATCCCGGCATCGACAAGATCACGTTCACCGGCAGCAGTCCCGTCGGCCGCAAGATCGGGGCCATCGCCGCGCAGAACCTCAAGCGCTGCTCCCTCGAACTGGGTGGCAAGTCGGCGGCCATCATCCTCGAGGACGCCGACCTCGCGTCCACGATGCCGATGCTGGTGATGTCCGGGCTGATGAACACCGGGCAGGCGTGCGTCGCGCAGACCCGGATCCTCGCCCCGCGGTCCCGCTACGACGAAGTGCTGGACGCCCTCGTCGCGGGTGCCGGATTCATGACCGTCGGCGATCCGTCCGACCCGGCCGCGCAACTCGGGCCGCTGATCTCGGAGAAGCAGCGCGACCGCGTCGAGGGCTACATCGCCAACGGCAAGGAACAGGGTGCCCGCGTGGTACTCGGCGGCGGCCGCCCGGAGGGCCTCGACAAGGGCTGGTACGTGGAGCCGACCATCTTCGCGGACGTCGACAACTCGATGACGATCGCCCGCGAGGAAATCTTCGGACCCGTGCTGTCCGTGATCCCCTACGACTCCGAGGACGAGGCGATCAAGATCGCCAACGACTCCGACTACGGCCTCGCCGGCTCGGTGTACACCACCGACATCGATCACGGTCTCGCCGTCGCGAAGCAGATCCGCACCGGCACGTACGCCATCAACTGGTACGCATTCGATCCGGGATCACCGTTCGGCGGCTACAAGGCCTCCGGCATCGGCCGCGAGAACGGACCGGAAGGGCTCGAGGCGTTCTGCGAGACCAAGTCCGTCCTCATGCCGCCCGGCTACACGGGGTAGGCGGCTCCGCCGCCCGTGAGTGGTCGACGAGTCCAGAGACTCCTCAACCACTCACGAGCCCGGAGGGCCTAACTGCCGAACTGGACCCCACCGAGCGGGCCGCCGACCAGGACGATCTGCGGCATCGTGGTCTGGGGATTGGCGACGGTGGTCAGCGACAGGCATTCGCCGAGGACCGCGTAGGCGCCGTCCGGAAGTTCCGGAGTGGTGAACGTCTTGACCGCGTCGCCCGTGGCGTTCGCGAGGACGCGGTCGATCGGGTTGGTGGCCCACGCGACGAATCCCGGTTCGAGAACGACGGTCGGGTCCGCGAGGACCGCGGGCAGCTTGGTGGCGTCGAATGCCACGGCGCCGCAGGACTGGGCGTCCAGCAGATTCAGGACGTTGGGGTTGGTGACGGTGATGTCGAGGGTGCTTCCGTCGACCGCGGTCACCACGGTGGGAGGCTGCACTTCCGTGGCTGCGGAAGCGGTCGCCGGCATGGTCATGGCTACGGTGGCTGCGGCTGCGGCAGCGAGTGCGGCACCCCCGGCGAGTCGTTTCATGCCCCTGCTGGTCCCTGTCTGCATCTGCAATCCTTTCGTCGCGTGCGAGCTTCGAGAATCGAGGCTTTTACAAACCGAATGGTATGCGTTTACTACAGAAACCTCCCCGAAACGACGAATGTCACAGTGGTTCAATCGAACTGAACCACTGTGACATTCGGTCACCGGGGACGGACTAGCCCAGGCGCTGCTTCAGGGCCTCGAACTCGTCACGGATGCCGGAGGGCACCTTCTCGCCGAGGAACTCGAACCATTCCTCGATGAGCGGCAGCTCCTTCTTCCACTCGTCGACGTCGACCTTCAGGGCCTCGTCGACGTCGTCGCCGTTGACGTCCAGCCCGCCGAGCTCCAGATCGGCTGCGGTCGGAACGAACCCGATCGGGGTGGACTCGGCGCCGGCCTTGTGCTCGATGCGGTCGACGATCCACTTCAGCACGCGGGAGTTCTCACCGAAACCGGGCCACAGGAAGCGGCCGTCGTCGCCGCGACGGAACCAGTTGACGTAGAAGATCTTCGGCAGCTTCTCGGAATCCGCGTGCTTGCCGAGGTTGATCCAGTGATTCAGGTAGTCGCCGGCGTTGTAGCCGATGAACGGGATCATGGCCATCGGGTCGCGGCGGACGGTGCCCACGGCGCCCTCGGCGGCAGCGGTCTGCTCGGACGACAGCGTCGCACCGAGGAACGTGCCGTGCTGCCAGTCGAAGGACTCGCTGACCAGCGGAACCGTGGTCTTACGACGTCCACCGAACAGGATCGCGGAGATCGGCACACCCTGCGGGTCGTCCCACTCGGGGGCGAGGATCGGGCACTGCGACATCGGGGTGCAGTAACGCGAGTTCGGGTGCGCGGCCTTCTCGTCCGACTCGGACGTCCACTCGTTGCCCTTCCAGTCGACGAGGTGCTGCGGGTCTCCCTCGAGGCCTTCCCACCAGACGTCGCCGTCGTCGGTCTGCGCGACGTTCGTGTACAGCGAGTTGCCGGCCTCGAGCGTCTTCATCGCGTTCGGGTTCGACCCGTAGTTGGTGCCCGGCGCGACGCCGAAGAAGCCGTACTCCGGGTTGACGGCGTACAGGCGGCCGTCCTCACCGAAGCGCATCCACGCGATGTCGTCACCGAGGGTCTCGGCGCGCCATCCGGGGATGGTGGGCTGGATCATCGCGAGGTTGGTCTTGCCGCAGGCGCTCGGGAACGCGGCCGCGATGTAGTACGGCTTGTCCTCCGGGGAGATCAGCTTGAGGATCAGCATGTGCTCGGCCAGCCAGCCCTCGTCGTGGGCCATCGCCGACGCGATGCGCAGCGAGTAGCACTTCTTGCCGAGGAGGGCGTTTCCGCCGTAGCCGGAACCGTAGCTCCAGATCTCGCGGTCCTCGGGGAAGTGGGTGATGTACTTGGTGTCGTTGCACGGCCACGGGACGTCGGCCTGACCCTCCGCGAGAGGTGCGCCGACCGAGTGCAGCGCCTTCACGAACGGCTTGTCCTTGCCCAGCTTCTCCATCGCGGCCGTGCCCATGCGCGTCATGATGCGCATGGAGACGACGACGTACTCGGAGTCCGTGATCTCGACACCCAGCTTCGGGTCGTCGGCCCCGAGCGGACCCATGCAGAACGGCACCACGTACATGGTGCGTCCGCGCATGCTGCCGCGGTAGAGGTCGGTCATGAGCGACCGCATCTCCGTCGGGTCCATCCAGTTGTTGGTGGGCCCGGCGTCGATCTCCTCCCGCGAGCAGATGTAGGTGCGGGACTCGACGCGTGCGACGTCCGACGGGTCCGAGTTGCCGACGAACGAATTCGGCTTCTTCTCGTCGTTGAGTCGCGTGAACGTGCCGGCCGCGACGAGCTGCTCGGTCAGTCGATCCCATTCTGCGTCCGAGCCGTCGGCGAAGACGACGCGGTCGGGCTGAGTGAGTTCGGCAACCCCTCGAACCCAGGCGAGCAGCTCACTGTGCTCCGTGGGGGGCGTGCCGTCAGTTCCGTTCAGACCGGGAATGGTCGCTGAGGTCATCAAACTCTCCTGGGGTGAGCCGGAACCGGACCATCTGCCGTCCGCTGAGAGAACCTCGCAGCGTGTGCCAGACGGTCCGATTTCCCCTCTCGGCGGGGTCCAGCCAGGCCGTCCATGCCACATGGAAGACGCGGGCGCCGGGTGTCCTATCCCTAGAGGTTAACGCCGCGAGTCCCGTCTCGGGGAATCGGGTGCGGTTGGAATGGTCACAGAAACGATTCAGTAGCCCTGCCAGGAGCCTTTCCCACGTCTGGAGTGCGGATTTCGGGGATGGTCAGCCGCTACCGAGAGTCCCACCATCGGTCCGCTCCCAGTGCACGACGCCGTCGCCGTCGCGGCGAAACTCCCACGACGCGTAGTCGCCATCCTCGTGGATCAACGTCAGATGGTCTGCGTCGCCGTCCGAGTCGAGGTCGGAGGCGATGACGACGGCATCGCCCGCGTCGAAGGTCTGGGTGTCGAGGACGCCGTCGCCGTCGATGTCGTGGGTGGGATCGGTGAGCGCGACCAGCCCGGAATCGTGGCCGAACGTGTTCGGATCGAGGTCCGGCACGTCCGGGACCAGAAAACTCTCAGGCGTCGCCACCGCGGTCTCCCTTCGAATTTCGGACCAGATTCCCACCCAAAACAAGACATATCAAGATAATTCAACACGATCCCACATAAAGCGGGCGAACACCGGTCGGGCACCTATGCATTCAAACGTTCGCCGCGCCGATTCGGTTCCCCGGCCGGCCTGCGGACCTCCTACAGTCCCCGGTCGACCGCCGCGAGGTCGCGTTCGCACGACGACAACTGGCCGCTGTGTCGCGCGGCCAGCCGGCGGAGTTCACCGTCGATCCGGGCGACCCGCTCGTCCACCTCCCGGGCGGCGACCCTGCTCTCGGCGATGACCGCCTCACTCACCCGGGTCTCCGCCGCCAGCAACCGGGCGAGCACGAACTGCTCCCACTGCGGCCGCACGTGCACCAGCGCCTCGGTCGCCCACTGCCGCACGTGGGCACGCTCGGCGACGTGCGCGCGCGACCGCGTCAGCCACCACGCCGCGACCGCGCCCAGCGCGAGGGTGAGCGGAATGGTCGCGATGTCGAGGGCGGGCACCATCGACAGCGGCGAGACCACCAGCCTGCCCAGACCGAGCCCGGCGGACGCACCGATCAGGATCGTCATCCGGTCTTCCAGTCCGCGGTGCCGCGGTTCGGGCCCTTCCGGCACCACCGGTTCCGGCAGCGGAGCGGCGGCCTCGGGATCGGAGGCGGCGACGCCTGCACGCGACCGTAGGTCGTCGAGGCGCCCGGTCACCGCGGCATCGACCGCACCACTTCTCTCGCGCACCATATCGGACAGCCGGCCGGGATAATCCGCAAGCGTCCCGCGGCCCGGCGCGGTCGATCTCGGCGCCGGCGGCGTTCCCGCACGACCCTGCGACCGCCCCCAGGGGGGTGCCCATGACGCAGTCACCGTTCAGGAAACGTGTACAAACGAGTCCTGAGTCGACGCCTCACGGTGTCGACGTTGGCCTGCACCATGCGGTGCGGGTCTTCCCGTGGCAATACCCGTTGCCCACGTGGTGCGGGACTGACATGGGTTTCCATCGGGCTCGTTTTCCGTCGCCCCGCAACTCGGGGAGGACGCCTGCACCAGGGCCGCGAGGTTGCGGGCCGCGTTGAGGTCACGATCAATGCTCATCCCGCAGGATTCGCAGACAAAGGTGCGTTCGGACAGGCGCAGCTTGGCTTTCACCACACCACATACCGAACACGTCTTGGAGCTGGGATACCACCGGTCCGCGACCTGCACCCGCTGCCCGGACCAGGCGGCCTTGTACTCGACCTGACGACGGAACTCACCCATCCCGACACCGGCGATGCGCCGGGCCAACCTTCGGTTGTGGATCATCCCGGCCACGTTCAGGTCCTCGACCACCACCACGGTGTGCGAGCGGACCAACCGGGTCGAGAGCTTGTGCAACCCGTCGCGGCGGGCGTTCGCCACATGCGCGTGCAGACGCGCGATCCGCGCCTGAGTCTGTTGCCACCGCTTCGACGGCTGCTGCCCGGTCCGACGATCGGGGCGTTGCCGTCGGGCGGCCTGCCGCCCGAGCCGCCGCAACTCGCGTTGGGCGTGTTCGAGGTGTTTCGGGTTCGGCACCACCTCGCCGGTGGACAGGACCGCGAGGGACTTGACCCCCAGGTCCACTCCCACCACCGACTCCGGCAGCGTCGTCGCCGGGTCGGATCGTTCGACGTCCACGGAGAAGGACACGAACCAACGACCGGACCGGAACGTGACGGTGGCCGACCGGATCCGTGCCGTCCCTGCCTCGATGCGGCGGGCGAGCTTGCGGGTGGACTCGTGGGTCCGCACGATCCCGATCCGGGGGAGTTTCACGTGCCGGCGATCGGTGTCGACCAGCCCGAATGCCCCGGTGGTGAACCGGCACGACAACGGTGCGCGCTTGCCCTTGAACCTCGGGAACCGCACCCTGGACCCCCGCCGGTTCCCTGCCCGTGAGCTGGACCAGTTCGTCAGGGCCGTCGCCAGGTTCGCCAGCCCGGACGAGTAAGCCTCCTTCGAGTTCTCACCCCACCACGGCGCCGCCTCACCCTTGCCCCGGTTCCAGTCCTTGCGCAGGCTGTAGGCCGACCACGACATCGACGGGGTGAGTTGCTCGCCGGTCACGCCGTAGGAGCGTTCCGCCTCGCGTTGATCCAGGTTCGCCCTGACTTGCGCCAGTCCCCAGTTGAACGCGAACCGCTGACCACCACAATGCGACCGCAACGCCGTCTCCTGCGCACAGGTCGGGTCGAGCGCGAACCGGTATGCCTGCAGCACCGTGTTCACCCGCCACCCCTCATCGAATACGCGTTCGATGCTACGGGGACGGTACGACAGCTTCATACCGCGCCGATTCCGTCAGACTCGCACCGAGTCGCTAGCGGGCAATCGCGCAGGCTGGGCACCGGATTACCGAAAAAGTCTCAAGTTGAACTTCAGACCCGTATGCCAGAAACGCCCCTCATGCGTGACAATGGTCCGGTGAACCACGCTGATCAGGATGCACCCGCCGGCCCCGAGGAGGGGCAGACGAAGGACTCGAAGGGGTCCCGTCTCCACCCGAGGGTGACAAGTTTCCGCTCGCGCAGGGGCGCCCTGACCGCCGCCCAGCAGGAGTCGTGGGACCGGCAATGGCCCGTGATCGGCGCGGACGTCTCGGACAATCGCCTGGACGCGCCGTCGTGGTTCGGCAGGGACGCGCCCCTGATCCTCGAGATCGGCTCGGGCACGGGTACCGCCACCGCGGCGATGGCGAAGGCCGAACCGCACGTGAACCTCATGGCCGTCGAGGTCTACCGGCCCGGGCTCGCACAGTTGCTCCAACAGATCGAACGGGACGCGATCCCGAACATCCGGGTCCTGCGCGGCGACGCCATGGATGTCCTGGAGAACATGATCGAACCGGAATCGCTCACCGGAGTCCGTGTCTTCTTCCCGGACCCGTGGCCGAAGGCCCGCCATCACAAGCGGCGCCTGCTGCAGGCCCCCACTTTCGCCCTGATCGCGAGCAGGCTGAAGGCTGGCGGTGTGTTGCATGTCGCAACAGATCACGCCGAGTACGCCGAGGCCATCGCCGAGGCAGGCAACGCGGAACCCCTCCTGACCTCCCTCGACTGGGAATCACCCATGACGCACGAGCGTCCGGTGACGAAGTTCGAAGACAAGGCCCACCAGGTCGGCAGTGCGATCACCGAGTTGATTTGGGGGAAGATCAGGTCATGAGCGTCAGCGAGCAGTACACCGACACAGCCGGCACCGCCCCGGCAGGCACCGCGGTGTCATCAGGATCTCCCGTGGTGGGTGCACGTGACGGGCGCCACCAGAAGCGGGTCCTTCTCGTCTGGGACGCACCCAACCTCGACATGGGTCTCGGCGCCATCCTCGGCGGCAGGCCCACGGCCGCCTACCGGCCACGATTCGACGCACTCGGCCGCTGGCTGCTCTCCCGGACCGCGGAACTGTCCGCGTCCGGCACCGACACACTCGAACCCGAGGCGACGGTCTTCACCAACATCGCGGCTGGCAGCGCCGATGTCGTGAGACCGTGGGTCGAAGCCTTGCGTAATGTGGGATTCGCGGTGTTCGCCAAGCCGAAGATCGATGAGGACAGCGACGTCGACTCCGACATGCTGGACCACATCGCGCTTCGTCACGGCGAGGGGCTGGCCGGTGTCATGGTCGCCTCCGCCGACGGTCAAGCATTTCGCGAACCGTTGGAGGACATCGCCGCGACCGGCATTCCGGTCCAGATACTCGGGTTCCGCGAGCACGCCAGCTGGGCGGTCGCGTCCGACCTTCTGGACTTCGTCGATCTCGAGGACATCCCCGGCGTGTTCCGGGAGCCACTGCCTCGGGTCAGCCTCGACACACTGCCCGACGAGGGTGCCTGGTTGCAGCCGTTCCGACCGCTTTCCGCCCTGCTCGTCGGGCGGAAGAGTGCTGCCGAGTAGGAGTTGATCTGTGTTCGCGAGCTGGGGAAGCGTCGTCTACCGGGCCCGATTCACCGTCATCGGCATCATGGTTGCCTTGTTGCTCGGTTCGGCCGCGTACGGCCTGGGCCTCGAGAAGCATCTCAGCCAGAGCGGCTGGGACGATCCGGGCTCGGAGTCGGTCGCCGCGGCCAAGCTGGCTGACGGCACCTTCGGCCGCGACACCAACAGCGACGTCGTCGCGCTCTATACGGCGCCCGAGGGCAAGACGATCGAGGACCCCGAGTTCCAGGCGAAGGTCGTCGCGAACCTCGAGCGTCTGGCCGCGGAACACCCGGACAAGATCCTCAAGATCAACGGCGGCTATTTCAAGGTCGGCACCGCACCGCAGCTGGCGTCCGCCGCGGACGCCGACAAGCAGCACGCGATCGAGAGCGTCGCGATCGTCGGCGACAACGACACCGAGGTCACGGCCAATTTCCGCGACGTCAAGGACGAGTTCTACATCGACGGCGTCGACGTGCAACTCGCCGGTCTCCAGCCCGTGTCGGGTGCGCTCAACGACACGATGGCCACGGACATCCGGCGGATGGAGCTGCTCGCGATCCCGGCCGTGGGTGTGCTGCTGTTCTTCGTGTTCGGTGGTGTCATCGCGGCGGCGCTGCCGCTGATCATCGGTGGCCTGACCGTGGTCGGCGCCAACGGCATCGTCCGTCTGATCACCAACTTCACCGAGGTCAACTCGTTCGTCGCGCCCGTGGTCTCCCTCGTGGGGCTGGGCCTGGCCATCGACTACGGGTTGTTCATCGTCAGCCGGTTCCGAGAAGAGATGGCGGAGGGGTACGACACCCGCTCCGCCGTCCGCAGAACGGTGATGACCTCGGGCCGCACCGTGGTCTTCTCGGCGACGATGATCGTCGCCAGCCTCGGCGGTCTGCTGCTGTTCCCGCAGGGCTTCCTGAAATCCGTCGCCTACGGCGCCATCGCGACCGTCGGCCTCGCCGCCCTGACGTCGATCACGATCCTGCCCGCGATCCTCGGCATCCTCGGCAAGCGCGTCGACGCCCTGAGCCTCGACCGTTTCCGTCAGACCAAGAACACCGAGGAGATCGAGGCGAGCATCTGGGGCCGGCTCACCCGCTGGGTGATGCGCAACCCGCTCAAGGTCACCATTCCCATCGTCGTCGGCCTGCTCCTGCTGATCGTGCCGCTGACGGGCATCAAGTTCGGTGGCATCAACGAGACCTACCTGCCCCCGGACAGCACGACCCGCGCCGCGCAGGAACAGTTCGACGAGATCTTCCCGAATCTGCGCACCGAACCGGTCAAGCTCGTGGTGTCCGACGCCGACAACAAGGCGCTCGGCCAGATCATCAAGGAAGCCAGTGGCGCCCCGGGCCTGATCGAGCGGTTCACCCCGGAGGGCGCGGCCAAGGACGGGGTGGTCGTCCTCAAGGCGGGACTCGTCGACCGCAACGAGTCCAAGCCGACCATCGACTATCTGCGCGCCATGGACACTCCGGACGGCGTGCAGGTGCTGGTCGGCGGCACCCCGGCGATCGAGCAGGACAGTATCTCCGCGCTGCTCGACCACCTGCCCACGATGGTGATCTCCGTCCTCTTCCTGACGACGCTGCTGATGTTCCTGACGTTCGGCTCGCTGGTGCTGCCGATCAAGGCGGCGTTGATGAGCGCGCTGGGCCTCGGGTCCACGCTGGGCATCCTGACGTGGATCTTCATCGACGGGCACGGTTCGGAGTGGTTGAACTTCACCCCCGGACCGATCATGTCGCCGGTGCTGGTGCTGATCATCGCGATCGTCTACGGCCTGTCCACCGACTACGAGGTGTTCCTGCTCTCCCGCATGGTCGAGGCGCGGGCGCAGGGGGCCAGTACGACGGAGTCGATCCGCATCGGCACCGCGCACACGGGCCGCATCATCACGGCGGCCGCGCTCATCCTCATCGTCGTCACCGGCGCGTTCGGGTTCTCCGAACTCGTGATGATGAAATACATCTCCTACGGCATGATCGCCGCGCTCATCATCGACGCGACCCTCATCCGCATGTTCCTCGTCCCCGCCACCATGAAGCTGCTCGGCGACGACTGCTGGTGGGCGCCGGCGTGGATGAAGCGGATCCAGGAGAAGACGGGTCTCGGGGAGCCCATCCTCGACAACGAGTTGATGCCCACCGACGTCCCGGAGCTCACCCCGATCGGTGCCGTCCCGCCGCAGCGCAAGCTCGCGGCGCCGCCCGCACCCCGGAAACCGGAACCGCTCACCGAGCCGATCCCGCTGGTGACCGCGCGGGCGCTGGCCGCGAAGATGTCCGAGGACGACGCGAAGGCGCGCAAGGCACAGGACGAGGCCCGGCGGTCGGCGACCGGCCGCCCGGCCCGGCCGCCGGTGGAGATCGAGGAGCCGGCCTCGGAACCGCAGACCACCGCGCTGCCGCAGCCTGCTCCCCCGCGTCCGGCCCCGACGCAGTCCCGTCCCACGCCGGCGCCGCGGCCCGCACCGCAGTCGCGTCCCGCTCCCCGGCCCCGCCCGGCGGCGGCCCCCGCCCCGGGTCCGGCCACCGAGTCGCGTCCCATCGAGAGCTGGCTCGCCGACCTCCGGTCCACGTCGGCCGCCGAACCGCGGCCGATCTCCTCGCCCGCCGAACCGCGACCGAGCGCGTCGGCGCCGTCACTGCCGACGCGCTCGCCGCGCTCGGTGCCCGCACCGTACGAGCAGGAGACCCCCCAGTCGTCTCCTGCCCGCCCGGTGCCGCCGATCCCGTCGCGGCGTCGCGCCGCCGAGCCTGCGGAACCGGTGAACGGCGGTAGGCGCACCAACGGCGCGCCTGCCAACGGGAGCCCGGCCAACGGTGCCCCGGCAAACGGTTCGCGCCGCCGCGCCGAGGAGCCGCCCGTCGATCCGGACGACGCCTCGAGCGGCAGGCACCGCGCGGACGACGGCAACGCCGTGAGCGTCAGCGAACTCATCGCTCGGCAGAACCGGCGCTGACGGAGCCGTTCGGCGTTCCCCGCCCGGCCTCCCGCTCCGCGAATTCACGCGCGTAGCGGGTGCCGGCGAGGAGCAGCAGCAGGCCCACCACCAGGAACGCGAGGACGCGGAACAGTCCGTCGAGGGTGGCCAGGTCGAACAAGAACAGTTTGGCCAGGGCCGCGGCGGTCAGTCCCAGTCCGACGCCGAGCGCGGTGTGGGCGTAGTCGCGTCGAGCCAGTCCGAACACCAGGGCCGCCGTCGCCGCCGCCATCCACGCGATGGTCGCGGCGCAGTGTCCGGCGATGAAGCCCGCGGACGTCCCGGTGAGCGCCGTCCCCGCGGACACCGTGGCGGTGGTGACGGCGTACAGGATCACCAGGCCGGCGAGCACCCACCACGGCTGGGTGTCGGCGGTGCTCAGCAGCTTCAGTGTGTGCGCGTACCAGACGAACAGGAAGACCGTTCCCGCGAGCACCAGCGACGACAGCACCGTGGTCACCCCGAGCGCGTCGAGCGCGCGGTACTCGTCGACGAGGACGAACGGCGGCGCGGCGATCGCGAAGGCGAGCCCGCCCACGACGGTGAAGACGGCACCGACGGCGTATGCGATCCGTGACTCCGCCTGCCCGCCGACGGTGAGGAACAGTGCCGCCACCCCGAGCAGGACGAGCGGTGCGAGGTCTTCGCTCGACCCGAGAAGGCAGGCTTCGAGCAGCGCGAGGGTACCCACGCCGGCGAGCGCGATCCGGGCGTGGTTCGGCAGCGACCGGGCCACGGCGAATGCGGCGAACATCGCGGCGGCCAGTGCCAGCGCGATCAGCGTGGACCCGAGCCGGTCGAAGAGGTGACCGATCACCAGCGTCGGGACGGCCGTCGTGACGATCATCGCGGTCGCGGTGACGTCGCGAGAGTTGCTGCGCAGCAGGATGATCGACGAGACGAACCCGACGAGGGCAACCAGTGCGGCGGAGGCCAGCAGCCAGAGCCGTTCCGGCCGGTCGTAGAGTCCGGTATTCGCGATCGCGATCACCAGTGCGATCACCACCGGGCACGTCCTCGCGATCGCCAGGTACAGCCAGTCGCGATCGAGTTGCGCCGGGAAGCTCGCGACCTGGATCACGAACAGGAACCCGATCAGGGTGAGCGTGATGCCGTCGGTGAGCACGGGTGCGAGCACGGCGGCACCGGTCACCACGAGCAGGGCGAGGGGTTGCGAATCCCACTTGACTGCCAGTGTGACACCGGCTCCCGCGATCCCGAGCGCCACGACCATCGCGAGCACCGGCAGCAGCCAGTGATAGACGACCGCCACGGCCACGACGTCCAGGTAGGCGCCGGCGATACCCGTTGCCGCGAGCGCGATCCCGCCGACCCGGCCGCCGGGACGTCCGAAGACGCGGGCACCGGCGACGACGAGACCGGCCGAGAACAACCCGCCCGCCACCACCCGCAGTTCGGGGCCGAAGAATCCGGCCTGCGCCGCCAGCACGAGCAGCATCACCACACCGATCAGGGTGACGGTGACACCCGCGACGGCGAGGACGCGGCTGATCATCCCGTCGCGCTGCCACCAGGGTTCGCGAACCACCCGGGGCCGCGGCGCGGGAGCCGGCGGGTACGGGATGGCCGGTGCGGGCGGCGGAGGTGCCGGGGCAGTCTGCGGCACCGGTGGCCGGTACATCGGCTGGGGCACCGGCTGGGGCTGGGGTTGGGGCCGCGGGACGCTCGCGAGTTGCGCCTGCAGGACGGCGAGGTTCTCACCCACGTGACGCATCTGCTGACCGAGCGCCGAGAAGTCGCCGGACAGCTGCGCGACGAGCCGGGGGTCGACCGAAGGAATACCAGGTGTGGACATGGATCAATCGTCCTGCGGCGACGGCGTCCACACATGAGTAGGCCTACTCGAGAGGCCTGGGTCGTGCTACCCGAACATGCGGCGGATCGACGTGCCGAAGGGGTGCTTGGCGGTCACGTTCCCGAACCGGACCTTGCCGCGGACGACGAGGTGCAGCGGGCCGATGGGAGGGCCGGTACGCACCTTGTTGGTCGCGGAACCGCCGACCGTTTCAATGCCGTTGAGGTCGACGGTCGCCTCCTCCGGCACGACCAGCGAGATCGTGCTCGCGTAGTCGTCGATCGTCACGTGCACCACCTGAGTGGACATGACGGCGCGCGTGAAGTCGAGCGTCACCGTCGACAGCCGGGTGTTCACCTCGAGGGCGGGGGGAACGTTCCACGAGCCGGTGCGGCTGACCGACGACATCCGGCCGCGGACGACGTCGCCGGGGAGCGGTGCCGGTGACCGGTGCACGGTCGGCGGAACCGGCGGCGCCGGGCGGGACACGTACGGCTGGTCGGGGTACGGCGGCGGCGTGAACTCGGAGATCAACTGGATTCCCGGCAGATCCACCAGGACGACGTTCAGCTCCGCGCGCGTCTTCGCGGCGAGTGCCGTGTCCATCCGTTCGGTGAACTCCCCGAGCGAGAGCATCCCCTGACCCACCGCCCGCTGCAGCAGTTCGCCGACGTGTTCCCGCTCCGCATCCGATACGCGTAGGTCCCGTGCCTCCATACCGACCAGGCTAGCGCCCGTGAGTACTTGTTAACCGCCGGACGTTAACAAGTACTCACGGCTACTCGAGGCCCTGCTCGATCGCGTACCTGGTCAGCTCGACGCGGTTGGCCAACTGCAGCTTGCGGAGGGTGGTCTGGACGTGGTTCTCCACGGTGCGGTGACTCAGCGACAGCTTGTTCGCGATCTGCTTGGCGCTGAGTCCTTTCGCGACGAACCGCAGCACCTCGGTCTCCCGCTCCGTCAGTTTGGGGACCGCGGGCCCCTGCTCGTCGGCGGGCGCAGTCGACATTCGGCGGTACTCCCCCAGTACGAGTCCCGCGAGCCCCGGCGTGAACACCGCCTGCCCGGCCGCGGTGGCCCGCACCGCGTCCAGCAGTTCCTCCACGGACGCGCTCTTCACGAGGTACCCGGACGCGCCTGCCTTGACGGCGTCGAGGACGTCGTCACGCTCCGACGAGGCGGACAGCACCAGCACCCGGCTGTCCGGCGACACGTCCAGGACGGCGGCGGTGGCCGCGGCGCCGTTGCCGTCCGGCAGTTGCATGTCCATGAGGACGACAGCGGGACGGGTCGCCGCCGCCCGGCGCCCCGCGGCCGCGACGCCGTCCGCCGTGGCGACCACGGTGAACCCGGCACCGTCGAGGTCGCGGGCCACGGCGTCCCGCCACATCGGGTGGTCGTCGACGACCATCACGGTGATCTGTTCGCCGGTCTCCGGGTCACCCATGCGTTTCGTCTCCCTTCGGCACGCGGATCTCCCATTCGGTGCCCTGGCCGGGTTCGGTGTCGAGTTCGGCGGTGCCGCCGAGTGCACCGACGCGGCCCAGAATGGATTTCGATACTCCCATGCGACCCTCGGCCTCCGCTTCGGCCAGCCGTCCCGGGGCGATGCCGCTGCCGTCGTCGCGGACGCTGACGATCACCTCGGCGCCCAGATCCTCCAGCAAGACGTATGCCCGGGCGCCGGTCCCCGCGTGCAACGCGACGTTGGACAGTGCCGTGTCGACGATCGCGACGAGTTCGGTCGCCCGTCCGCGCTCGATCGTCACCGGATCCGCCGGAGTCGACACGGACACCGTGGTGCTCGCCCGCGTGCCCAGCAGCAGTCGCACGTCGATCGCGCTCCCACCCAGATCCGACGCGACCCCCGCGCCCTGCTCGGAGATCAGCATGCGCAGCGCCACCTCCTGCTCGCCGGCGAGCTCCGCGAGTTCGGCTGCGGGACCGCCGATCTCGTTGCCCCTGCGACGGACGAGCGCCAGCACCTGCAGGACGCCGTCATGCACCTCGCGGGCGAGTCGTTCCCGTTCCTCGGTGGCGGCGGCCAACCGCACCGCCTGCTCCAGCTGGGCCTGCGCGCGCCTCGCGGTGGTGGTGGCGAGCCCGAGCGCCAACCCCACCGACACCAGGACTGGTGCCGTCGCGTCCTTCCACAGGTCGAGGTTGACCTGGTCGCGCACCACCGCGCTGACGGTCGCCATGAGCACCCCGGACGCCATGCCGAGCCACGGCCCGCCGAAGACGGCGGCGGAGATCACCGCGTTGGTGACCCACAGCGTCGTCGGCAGCGTCTGATGGTGGCTGTACCACTCGTGATCGGAGACGAGGCGCGTCGATGCCATCAGCGCGATGGCGATCACCTGGTCGGCGATCACGACCTGGTAGCGGGGCACCCTTCCGTGGGACAGCAGGACCGCGGACAGTCCCGACCACACCGCCATCAGGGCGACGAAGAACCAGCTCAGCCGCTGATGCGTGTAGTACTGCACCGACACGATTTGGTAGCTGATCGCGTACACCAGCGTGACGAGCCGGAACGCCTGCGCCGCACGCCACAGCGGGGCATCCGGCTGGGTGTCGAGTTCGGTCGCGGCTCTCGGCCGGTAGTGCAGGCGGGTCCGGTGTTCACTCTCGTCGGTCATGGGTCTGCGCCGGGTTCTCCGAGTGCGGGTCGTCGTGGTGAGGCGGTGTGTCGGCCTCGGCCGGATAGAGCGGGACCGACGGGTCGTCGACCTCGAGTGCGTCGTAGGTGGCCTCGGGATCCGCCGACAGTAGTGACCGCACCGCCGTGTTCAGCAGCGCGACGATCGGCACCGCCAGCAGACCGCCGACGATCCCGGCGAGGACGATGCCGGTGGTGATGGCCAGCACCACCGCGAGCGGATGCAAGCGGACCGCGCGGCCGAGCAGCAGCGGTTGCAGCACGTGGGCCTCGAGTTGCATCACCCCGATGATGATGCCGAGCACGATCAGCGCGGTGAGGAATCCTTTGGTGACCAGGGCCACGAGCACCGCGAGGAAGCCGGTGAGGAACGCACCGACGATCGGGATGAACGCGCCGATGAACACGAGCGACGCCAGCGGCAGGGCGAGCGGAACCCCGAGGATCGCGAGTCCCGCCCCGATCCCGATTGCGTCCGCGGCGGCCACCGCCACCGTGGCCCGGACGTACCCGATCAGCGAGCCGAACCCCTCGCTCCCCGCCAGCCGGACCCGCCGCCGGGACGCGGACGGGACGAGGCGGGTGACGAACTCCCAGATCTGCGAGCCGCCGTAGAGGAAGAAGATGAGGGTGAACAGCGTCAGCAGGGCGCCGGTGAAGATCTCCCCGACGACCGTGGCGGTGGTCAGTGCGCCACTCGTCAACTGTTGCCGGTTCTCCTGGATCGACTTGACCACCGAATCGCCGGCCTGCCGGATCTGATCCTCGCTGAAGTGGAACGGGCCGTCCGTGAGCCAGCCCTGGATCTGTGTGACGCTCGCCTCGAATTGTTCGGTGAGGCCGGGGAGACCCTCGATGAACT
The DNA here is from genome assembly GCF_029269925.1 of Rhodococcus sp. T2V. Lineage (NCBI taxonomy): Bacteria > Bacillati > Actinomycetota > Actinomycetes > Mycobacteriales > Nocardiaceae > Rhodococcus > Rhodococcus sp. T2V. The sequence goes on along the minus strand of NZ_JARJBD010000009.1, from coordinate 67,001 downwards.
GCTCGACGACAAACGTCATGATCCCGGCGACGATGCCGATCGAACCGATGAGGACGACGAGAACGGCGGCCGACCGCGGCACCCCCTTGCCCTGCAGCCAGTCGACGAGGGGCACCAGCAGCGCCGACGCCAGGAGCGCCAGACCCACCGGGATCAGGACGGTGTCGAGCCTGGTCACGATGTATCCGAGGGTCAGCAGGCCGGCGAAGATGACCAGCAGCCGCCACGTCCACTCGGCCGCCACCCGCACCACCGGGTGCACCGACGCCGAGGGGTGACCCCCGCCCTGTGTTACCGCGGCAGTGTCCGAGCGTTGCTCGTTCGCGTTCACCTGCGGAGCGTATCGGGGTTCGGGCGGCGCCGGGTGCTTCGCGCGGGAAACCCGTGCGCAGGGCACGCATATGCGCCGTTTAGGGGACGTGTCCTACGCCACCCGGTACACCCCCCGCTAAATTGAACGGCGTGCGGAAATCCTATAGAGCGATCGCGGCGACGGTCCGCAGCAGATGGCCGCTCTATATGATCTCGATGCTCCTCGCCAATTTCATCGGCGCCATCCTCGTGTTCGCCTTCGTGCGGTACGGGGTGCCGATCCCCGAATCGGCAGCCATCATGGCCGACCGGGTGCGCAACGTCGCGATCTTCGGCGGCTATCTCGCGTTCGCCGCCGTGGTGAGTCTCACGGCCGCCGCGATGATGCTGCGATCGGTCGTCCGCTGGCAGTTGCGTGGGGGTCCGCCGACGCGCAGCGAGCAGATGTCGGCGCTGCACGCGCCGCTGCGGCAGGCGATCGTGCACCTGGTGCTGTGGATCCTCGGCGGCATCATCTTCGTTCTGCTCACCATCACCGAGATGCCGGAACTGGCGGTCGCGGTGATCGTCACCGTCTGTATGGCCGCGACCACCACGTTCGGCTTCACGTACATGCTCGGCGAACGCATCCTGCGACCGGTGGCCGCCCGCGCGCTCAGCGAGGGCGAGTTCGACCGAACCATGGCTCCCGGCGTCGGCACCCGGATGGCGATGACGTGGGGCCTCGGAACGCTGATGCCCGTCATCGGCATCATCCTGCTGTGCGTGACGCAGATAACCACCGACCTCGTGTTCTCCCCCGACGCGCTCGCGTGGGCGATCATGCTGCTGTCGATCATCGCGATCGCGCAGGCGTTCGCGCTGTCGATGCTGACGGCCAGCCAGATCTCCGACCCGATCAAGCAGCTGCGGCGGGCCATCGAACGCGTCCAGCGCGGCGCCACCGACGTCCGGGTCGAGGTGTTCGACGGCAGCGAGGTCGGGCGCCTGCAGGTCGGGTTCAACCGCATGATGCGCGAGTCGGACGAGCGGCGGCTGCTGCGTGAGCTGTTCGGCCAGCACGTCGGTGAGGATGTGGCGCGGCGGGCACTGCAGTTCGGCACCGAACTCGGCGGCGAGACGAGGTTCGTCGCGGTGCTGTTCGTCGACATGGTCGGGTCCACCGGCGCCGCCGCGGAGCGTCCCCCCGGCGAGGTCGTGAACCTGCTCAACGAGTTCTTCCGCGTCGTCGTCGACGTGATCGACCGGCACCACGGCTTCGTCAACAAGTTCATGGGTGACGCGGCGCTCGCGATCTTCGGCGCCCCACTCGACCGCCCCGACGCACCGACGGCGGCGCTGGCCGCGGCCCGGGAGCTGCGGTTCGCGTTGAACGAGATCACCGGCCTCGACGTCGGCATCGGCGTCTCCGCGGGCCTCGCCGTCGCCGGCAACATCGGCGCCGCCGAACGCTTCGAGTACACGGTGATCGGAGACCCCGTCAACGAGGCGTCGCGGCTCACCGAACTGGCCAAGCTGCACCCCAGCCGCGTGCTCGCGTCGACGAGTGCCCTGTATTTCGCGGACGACGACGAACAGGCGCACTGGGAACTCGGCGAGCAGGTCCAGCTGCGGGGCCGTCGCCGCAACACCCATCTGGCTTGGCCGGAGGACTATCCGGAGTAATCCGCTACCCGTTGGTTACGCTGGCCAGGTGGCACAGCCTCGATCCGACCCGCCCACTGCCGAGCCTCCTCGGCAGCGAAGCCGATACTGGTGGATCAAATGGCTACTCGGCGCCGGCCTCCTGGCCCTGCTGACCGTCGAGGGCATCTATCTGTGGCCCACGCTCAGCGACTCGTGGAAAGCGCTCACCGAGATTCACTGGGGGTGGGTCGCGGCGTGCATCGCAGCCCAGGCCGTGTCGCTGAGCGGGTACGGAGCAGTCCAGCAGCGGCTGCTTCAGGCGGGCGGAGTCGTCGTCAGCCAGCTGAAGTCGGTGTCCGTGATCTACGCGAGCACCGCGATGGCCGTGAGCCTGCCCGCCGGTCAGGTGTTCTCCACCGCCTTCACCTACAAGCAGACCCGCAAGTGGGGTGCCACCCCCATCGTGGCGTCGTGGCAGCTGGCGATCTCCGGCGTGATCGCCGCGGGCAGCCTCGCGCTTCTCGGCGCCGCGGGCGCATTCGCGGTGGGCACCAAGGTGAGTCCGGTCACTCTGGTGCTGTCGCTGGTGGCCGCGTTCGGCTTGTTCTACGCACTGCGATACATCTCACGTAACCCCGACTCGATCGAGTCGATCGGGCTGTGGGTGCTCGCCCGGTACAACAAGTTCCGCAAGAATCCCCCCGAAGCCGGCGCCGAGCGGTGGCGGGAGATCCTGAGTCAGCTCGATTCGGTCGAGCTGAGGCGCAAGGATTCGATCATCACGTTCGGGTGGTCGGCGGTGCACCGGCTCGCCGACGTCGCCTGCCTCGGTTTCGCGTGCTGGGCGGTGGGCGCGGAACCGTCGTTCGCGGGTCTGCTGATCGCGTTCGCCGCGGCCAAGGCCGTGGGCAGCATCCCCCTCGCGCCGGGCGGGCTGGGGTTCGTCGACGGCACATTGATCGCCACGCTGACCGCGGCCGGGGCCACCGCGTCGCAGGCGCTCGCGGCCGTGTTCGTCTACCGCGTCGTGAGCTACATCCTCGTCGCACTGGTCGGCTGGGTGGTGTTCCTCATCCTGTTCCGGCACAACCAGCACGAGGACCTGGAGATGGACCTCGAATTCGAACGCCGGGAGCAGTCGACCCCGACCACCCACCGGACGCAGCACCCCACGGAGTCCGAGCCCGACTCCCAGCCGTGAGTACTTGTTAACGTCGGGCGGTTAAGAAGTACTCACGGGTGGCGAAGCCGCAAAGGCTCGGATCGCCTCCGCGACCACGTCCGGGCGGTCCTCGGGCATCAACGTGTAGCTGTCCTCGACCTCCCGCAGTCGGGCGTGCGGGTACAGCTCGGCCAGTCGCCGGCCGTGGTCGCGGGGCATCACCTTGTCCTCGACCGCCCACAGCACGAGGACCGGCCGGTCGAAGTTCCGGTTCGCCTCCGCCCATTCGCGCAGCGTCGACTTGGACGGAAGCGACGTCGTGTACTTGCGCAGGTCCCGGCGTACCCGGCGATCGGTGGTCGCGGGGCGGAACCAGCCGTCCATCACCGGTTTCGGTACCGGACGCTTGCTCATCCATCCCCACGCCGCGGGAGCCCGGCGCATCGCCCGGAATCGCAGCGCCTGCATGGTCAGGGCGAGGCCACCGGGGACTGCCACCGCGAGACCGATCGCGCGACCGGGAATTCCCGGTGGGTAGTTGTCGAACGCCTCGCACGGCGTGAGGACGAGGGCCCCGACGCGGCTCGTGTCGCCGAGCGCGATCAGCACCTGCGCGCCGCCCCAGTCGTTCTGCACGAGCGTGACGTCCGTCAGGTCGAGTTTCTCGAGGAACTCACCGATGAGCAGACCGAGACCGCGCAACGAGAGGTCGGCGTCGGCGCGCATCGGGATGCGGTGCGCGCCGAGCGGGAGAGTGGGGAGAATGCAGCGGAAGTCCGGGACGAGTCGCTCGACCACGTGCCGCCACACGGTGCCGTCGATGGTCAGGCCGGAGACGAACACGAGGACGGGGCCGTCTCCTCCGGTGTCGTCGTACTCGACGGTGCCTGCGGAGAGTTCGATCTGCTTCATGGCGCTCACTCCACTTGATAGATCGTTCTACTGAGACTCAGGTTACGATGGGGTGCGCACCGAGCGCAACGGCCGGAGGCAGAAAAGTGAACGACACCAAGGCCCGGATCCTCGGCACCAGCAGCGACCTCTTCCGCCGCAACGGCTACACCGGGACCGGACTCAAGCAGGTCGCGACGGAGGCCCGCGCGCCGTTCGGGTCGATCTACCACTTCTTCCCGGGCGGAAAGCAACAGCTCGGCGAGGAGGTCATCCGCACGTCGGGCGAGGAGTACGCGCGGCTGGTGTTCTCCATCCTCGACGCCCATCCCGACATCCTCGAGGGCATCGAGGTCGGGTTCCGGCTGGCCGGCGAGACCCTGGTGGCCACCGATTACGCGGACGCCTGCCCCATCGCCACGGTCGCACTCGAGGTCGCGAGCACCAACGAGGTGCTCCGCGTCGCCACGGCGGACGTGTTCACGAGCTGGATCGACTCCGGCAGCGCGCTGCTGCGGGCCCGCGGGTTCGGCGAGGCCGATGCGAGGCGCCTGATCCTGGGGTTCGTCACCAGCCTGGAGGGCGCGTTCGTGCTCGCCCGCGCGCTCCGCAGCACCGAACCGCTCGACGCGGCCGGGGCCACCGTGCTCGCCGCCGCGCGCGCCTGCCTCCCCCCACGTGAGTGAGAAAACGTCCCCGGACACGCTTTGCCGCTCACGTGCCGGGTCGCTGAACCGATCGGGCGGAACACCGCGACGGCACCACCTCTAGGCTGGCCGTGTGAAGAAGTACCTCCCCGCGCTCGCCCTGGACGTCGTCCTCGTCATCGTGTTCTGCGCCATCGGCCGCCGCAGTCACGACGAAGCCAACGCCCTGACGGGCCTGGCGACCACGGCCTGGCCGTTCCTGTCCGGTCTGGCGGTCGGCTGGCTCGCGACTGTCGCGCTCTACCGCGACAAGTTCGACGCGTTCCTCATCGTCCCGACGGGCATCGTGGTCTGGCTGTCGACGCTCGTGGTCGGCATGCTGTTACGCGTCGTGAGCGGCCAGGGCACGGCGTTCAGTTTCATCATCGTGGCGGGCACCGTTCTCGCCGTGTTCCTCCTCGGCTGGCGCGCCGTCGCGAAGATCGTGACGAAGGCCCGCGCCACCACCTGATACCGGCGAATCCGCCCCGACGGCACACGAACTGCCGCTCGAGGTGAGACAGTTTTCCCATGAGTGACACCATCGATCCGGCCCGGGACGAGCGGCGGTCCGACCGCGGTTTCTTCGGCCAGCCGTTCGCCCTCGCGAACCTGTTCGGCGTCGAGATGTGGGAGCGATTCTCCTTCTACGGGATGCAGGGCATCCTGATCTATTACCTCTACTATTCGGCCTCCGAAGGTGGCCTCGGAATCGCCGAATCGTCCGCGACCAGCATCGTCGGCGCCTACGGCGGCACGGTGTATCTGTCCACCATTCTCGGCGCGTGGATCGCCGACCGGCTCCTCGGCTCCGAGCGAACCCTGTTCTACAGCGCCATCCTCGTCATGCTCGGCCACATCGCCCTGGCGGTGTTCCCGGGTCTGTGGGGTGTGGGCATCGGTCTGGTCTGTGTCGCGTTCGGCAGCGGTGGGCTCAAGGCCAACGCCACGTCCCTGGTCGGGGATCTGTACGACGAGCACGACGAGCGCCGCGACGCCGGATTCTCCATCTTCTACATGGGCATCAACATCGGCGCGCTCGTCGGCCCACTGCTGACGGGCTGGGCGCAGGACGCCATCGGCTTCCATGCCGGCTTCGCGCTCGCCGCGATCGGTATGGCGCTCGGATTGATCCAGTACACACTCGGCCGCAAGCGCCTCCGGGGCATCGGGGCGGAACCGCCCAATCCCCTCCCCCGCACCCAGCGGCCCAAGTGGATCGCGATCGGCGCCGCCGCGATCGTGGTGATTGCGACCCTGTCCCTGACCGGGGTGATCACCGCGGCCAACATGTCGGACATCGTGGTCGGCCTCACCATCGTTGCGGCGATCGGCTACTTCGCGATCATGTTGTCGAGCCATCGCATCACGGCCGTCGAGCGCAGCCGCGTCTACGCGTTCATCCCGATGTTCATCGCCAGCGCCGTGTTCTGGTCGCTGTTCCAGCAGCAGTTCACCACCGTGGCCGTGTATTCGGACAAGCGACTCGACCGCAACCTGTTCGGCTGGGACTTCCCGCCGTCGTGGGTGCAGTCCATCAACCCGGTCTTCATCATCATCTTCGCGGGTGTCTTCGCTGCCGCGTGGACGAAACTCGGCCCCCGTCAGCCGTCGTCGCCGATCAAGTTCGCGGCAGGCACCATCATCATGGGTCTCGCGTTCCTGGCGTTCATCCCGATGTCGGGTGGCGGCGCCAACAGCGCACCGCTGCTGGGCCTGGCCGGCATCCTCCTGCTGTTCACGTTCGCGGAACTGCTGCTGTCGCCGGTGGGACTGTCGCTGTCGACCAAGCTGGCGCCCGAGGCGTTCCACACCCAGATGGTGGCGTTGTTCTTCCTGTCCGTCGCCCTGGGCACCGCGATGGCGGGCACGCTGGCCAAGTACTACGACGAGAACAACGAGGTCCCGTACTTCACCGCGGTCGGGCTCGGCTCGATCGCCGTGGGCGTGCTCCTCGCCATCGGGGCGCCGTGGATCAAACGTCTGATGAAGGGCGTGCACTAAAATCCGCTGCGCTGAGAAACGGTCTCAGCGCACCCACAACCACACGGCCAAACCGAAACCCGCCATCGCGATGACGACGCGGAGGATGGACGGTGGTATCCGCCTGACCACGGGTGGGCCGCACCAGCCACCGGCCAGGGCGCCGATCGCCATCGCGGCGGCGGCGCCCCAGTGGACGGGGCCGAAGGCCGCGAACCCGATCGCGGCGACGAGGTTCGCGACGCCGAGGAGAAAGCTCTTCAGGATGGTCGCGCGCCAGATCTTCTCCGAGGTGAGGATCAGGGCGATCGCCAGGAAGATGACACCGGCGCCCGCACCGAAGTACCCGCCGTAGATGGCGACGACGAACAGTGACACCGCGTAGGTGCGGGGCATGTCCCGCCCGCCGGCCAGCGCACGCAGCCGGGGTTGCAATAGAAGCGCCAGCGCGGCGAACGCGACCATGAACGGGACGATCGCCTCGAACGACCCCGCGGGCGCCAGCAGCAGGATTCCCGCGCCGACCAGGCCGCCCGCCGCCGAGTACAGCGCCCACCGCCACAGCTTGGGACCGGTGTCGGCGACCTCCCGCGTCGAGTTGGACAGCGCGCCGACGCCGACCGCCACCATCGCGACCGTGTTGGTGACGTTGGCGGTCACCGGCGGCAGACCGACGGCGAGGAGTGCGGGATACGACACGATGGACGCCAGGCCGGTGACGAACCCGACCAGTCCCGCGAAGAACCCCGCTACGACGAGAAGACCGATATCAAGCAGGGACACAAGGTAGAAACTTACCCTTGCTCACTTACTCCCTCAGCGGGGACGGTCCGCCCCTCAGCGCGGACGGTCCCCGTCGTGGTCAGTTCGCCGGCTTCGCCATTTCACGGAAGAGCATGTCGGTCATCTTCACCGCGCGGTCGCCACCGTCGGCGTCGGCGACGAAGACCGCGAAGGCCAGGTCGCCGCGTGAGCCGTAGAACCAGCGGTCGTCGCCGCTCGCACCGTTCATGCCCATGAGGTCCGGGTAGCCGTTGAGGTACGACGCACCGCCCCGCACCACGTTGTCGCGCATCATGCCCCGCAACTGGTCGTTGACGTTCGCCGGAAGCGGCTGAGCGGCCACGTCGGTGGTGCCCGGCTGTCCCTGGACGATCATCGGCGCCGGCGCGCTGCCCCGTGCGATCGACGCGGCCAGCATGGCCATCCCGAACGGCGTCACGGCGGGCAGGTCGCTGTCCTTGCGGTTCATCACCTGGTTCATGCCCGACTGGTCGGCGGTGAAGACGGCGGTCTGATGGTCGAGGCCCGGGATGTTGTAGTTCATGCCGAGCCCGAGCTGATTGCCCGCCTTCTCGATGTCCTCGATCGACAGCGAGGACGGGTCGACGCCCTTCTGCAGTCCGGCGGCCCTTTTCACGAGATCGAGGTTCGATCCGGCGGGATAGAGACCCTGGAACGCGATCGGCCCCTGCTCCATCGCCTGGTTGTTCTGCGCGGCAGCGAGCACGGCGCCGGAGGACGGCTGGATCGCGACGATCGCCGCGGGGGTTCCGACGCTGACCACGGCTTCCTCTGCTGCCAGTTGCAGGTGGGAGTCCACCGTCGCGACGATGTCCGGCCCGGGCGGGCCCTGGAAACCGGCCTGCGGGATGAGCGTGCCGTCGGGGTCGACGAGGTGGACGGCCCAGCCGGCCGTCGCGTCCCGGTTGGCCTGCCACACCTTGCGCAGCGGATCCAGCAGCGGTGTCGTGATGCGCCGATCCGATGTGATGAGCTTCGGCGTCTTGATGGTGATCACACCGGGGATCGCGAGGTCCTCCTCGAGGAATTGCCAGTCCTGGTCGCGCAGCAGCACGGCGGTGACCTGCTGGCCGGGTTTGTCGGCCATCTCCGCCATCATCGTGTCGGCCGTCACGAGGGGAGCCACCGGCTCGAGGACCTCCGCCAGACGCCGGGTGGTCGCGACCGGGTCGGGCATCGTCGCGGGGTCGAGGGTGACCGAGTTGATGGTCTGCTCGTTCATGAGCAGCCCGCCGAGTGCGTCGAAGACCCGCGGCGGCGCGGCGTCCGTCCGGTCGTAGCGGACGACCCGCCCGTTGCCCAGGTCGGGCGCGAGGATCGACGGATCCCAGGAGATGCGCCAGCCGACGGACAGGTTCCGCACGCCACCCTGGACCTGGTAGCTCCAATCCTTGCCCTCACCGAAATGCCAAGCGGCACCGACGGTGAAGAAGCCGGAATCCGAGCCGAGATCCATGAACTGGGTCACGTCGAACTTGGCGTCCTCGGGATGGAGGCCGTCGAACATCTGCTGAATCGCCGTCTCTGCGGCGTTGGGATAGGAGGTCTGCGCTGCAGCGGCAGCGGCGTCGCCCTCGTTCAGTGCGTTGACGAAGTCGTCGACGACCGACTGCGCGGTCGCCTCCTCTTTCGACAGCACGCACGACGCCAGAATTACCGCCAGAACGACAGCCGACGTCAGGGCGATCACGTATCGGTTACGGCGGCCAAGCGATCGTCCATTCCCCATGTCCACCATCTTGCTTTCAGTCACATGCGTAACAAGCACCATTTGCCTACGAAGGAGTTACGGTTGAGCCACAACTTATCCCCGAACAGCAACGCGCGAACGGGTTTATCGAAGAAAACGCCCCGCAGCCTGCACAGCAGGGGCCGAACTGTCACCTGTTGCAACAAAGACCGCAAATGCTAGGTCGTCCTTGATTCCGACGAACCAGCCGTGAGCGGGACCACTTCCGGACTCGGCCGTGCCAGTTTTTCCGAGCAGCCCCGGAATGTCCTGCAGCGCAGTAGCGGTACCTCCCGTCACAGTTTCGCGCATCATCGTCCGGAGGTCGGCGGTGACGTTCGCGGGCACGGCGGGTGCCGTCGTGTCGGCGGTCCCGGGTTGTCCCCGCACGATCATCGGCGCCGGCGTGGAACCGTCCGCGATCGATGCGGCCACCATAGCCATGCCGAACGGCGACGCAGTGACCTGCCCCTGTCCGATCGCGGACTCGACCCGGGCGGCGGGACTGTCGGCGATCGGCACGTTGCCGGTGACGGTGGTCAGTCCGGGCGTGACGTAGTCGACGCCGAGCCCGAACTGCAGCGCAGCCTTCTGCAGGGCGTCGGGCGGCAACCCGACCGCCAGCCGTCCCATGGTGGTGTTGCAGGACCGGGCGAACGCGGTGTGCAACGGGACCGCGCCGAGGTCGAATTCGTCGTCGTTGGGGATCTGCCTGCCCTCGATGTTCTCGGTGCCGGGGCAGGGCAGGACGGTGTCCGGGGTGGCGGCACCGGCCTGCAGCGCGGCGGACGTCGTCACCGTCTTGAACGTCGATCCCGGCGGGTAGAGGCCGGTGAGCGCGATCGGGCCGAGCGCGTCGGCGGGGGCGTTCTGCGCGACCGCGAGCACCTCACCCGTGGAGGGCCGCAGGGCGACGATCGCGGCCTGCTGCGGCACGTCGGCGAGCGCCCGCTCGGCGGCCATCTGCATCGGGAGGTCGAGGGTCGTCGCGATGTCGGGGGCGTCGGGGCCCTGTTCGCCGGCGACGGTCTTCGCCGAACCGTCCTGACCGACCAGTTGCACGGCCCAGCCCGCGGACGCGTCCTGCCCCTGCTGCCACAGGTCGCCGAGCCCGGCCAGGGTGGGCGAGGCCAGCGCCTTGTCCGTGCTGAGCAACCTGGTCTGCGGGGCGAGCGTGACTCCGGCGAGTTGCCGCAACTGCGGTTCGATCGGCGCCAGGTCCTCGGCCCGCAGCGAGATGGCCGTGACCGGCTTGCCCTGGGCGCCTGCCAGATCCTGCTGGAGCGTGGCCGCGGTGATGGTCGGTGCGATGGGCGACAGCAACGACGCGACCGCCGCCGTGTCGGCGCCCTGGTCGAGGTCGACCAGCGTGACGACCTGTTGCTCGAGGATCGGCGCGCCATTCGCGGCGAGGACCTTCGGCGGTGTTCCCGTCGTGGTGGTGTACCGGACGGTGGTGTCGTCGGTGAGTCCGGGTGCGAGCACGGCCGGGTCCCAGACGATCTTCCAGTCGTCGCCTTCCTTGGTGGCGTTGCCGGTGGTGCTGTACTTCCATTCCTGCCCCGGGGCGAACGGCCAGGACACGTCCATCGTGAACGTTCCGCCGCCCTCGCCCGACTCCTGCACGTCGGTGCGGGTGTACGTGCCGTCCTGGTTCCCGAGCCCGTCGTACATGGCCGTGATCGCGGCGGTGGCGGCCGCCGGGTCGGTGGTGAGCGCGGCGGCAGCCTGCACGTCGTCGCTGTTCAGCGCGTCGGCGAACTGCTGCGACACGGTGTCGGGCTGGTCCGGTCCGAAGAGTCCGCAGGCGGAGAGCACCGTCGCGAGGACGGCGATTCCGGCGGTGGCCTTCCGGGTGGGGGTGGGACGGATGGGGCTGTGACGAACGGTTGAGGTGCGCACGGACTCGATCATGCCTGACGTGGTGGCGCGCTTCGAATAATCGGTGTAATCATGTAATCAGTGCTGCATCACAGTGATCGTGGCACCCGGCTCCCAGGAGGACGCCATGAGAAACGCACAAGGTCCGGGCTCCCGCCGCTTCGGCCGCCCCGGTGGATGGCAGCAGGCGGACGTCCCGGACGCGAGCGACGCGGCCGAGTGGTTCGCCGGCCGCCTTCCCGACGACTGGTTCACCGGCCCCGCGACCGTCGAGGTCGACCGCGAGGAGATCGTGGTGGTCGGCGAATTGCCGCCCGTCGAGTCCGCCGACTCCTATTCGGAGGCCGCGATCGACGGACGCATTTCCCGGTTCCGCGAAACCACCCGGGGCGATCGAATGCGCATCGCCGACGAGGCCGAACGGCGCTACGGGCGCAAGGTCGCGTGGGGCGTCAGCCTCGACGGCCACAAGACGCTGTTCACCCACCTCGCCGTTCCGGTGATGACCCGGCTCCGCCAGCCCGAACGCAAGGTTCTCGACACGCTGGTCGACGCCGGTGTGGCGCGGTCGCGGTCGGACGCCCTGATGTGGACGGTGCGCCTGGCGGGCCAGCACAGCGAACAGTGGCTCACCGAACTCCGTGAAGCCATGGCGAAGGTGGACGACCTCCGCGCCGAAGGTCCCCAGATTTAATTCGATTGCACGGGTATCGGTGGCGTCCTATCGTGAACGTCACCGATGCGCACCGGGCGCGTCAGACAGAGGGGAACGGTCCATTGCTCCTGACGAGGTAGTCACGCGAGTCTTCATCCGCACGCACCTCGGGAGTACCCCATGGCCCAGTCATATCTGTCTCTGTCCGACCTCACGTTCACCTGGCCCGACGGCGAGCCTGTCTTCGACGGCCTCGACGCCGTCTTCGGCCCCGGACGCACCGGCCTGGTCGGTCTCAACGGTTCCGGAAAGTCCACGCTGCTCCGGCTGATCGCCGGGCGCCTGCGTCCCGACCGCGGGTCGGTGACGGCGCAGGGCGAGGTGGCGTACCTGCCGCAGGACATCACGCTCGACCCCACGCTGAAGATCGACCGGATCCTCGGCATCGACGATCTTCGGGCGGCGTTGCACCGCATCGAGTCCGGCGACGGCACGCCCGAGGATTTCGATGCCGCGACCGGCCGCTGGGACATCGAGGAGCGGGCCGTGTCGACCCTGCACCGGCTCGGTCTCGAGCGGGTGCTCGGCAGCACGTCCGACCTCGACCGGACCGTCGGCACCCTGTCCGGTGGCGAGACCGTGCTGCTCGGTCTCACCGCGCAACTGCTGAGGGAACCGGAGGTGCTACTACTCGACGAGCCCACCAACAACCTCGACGGCGCGTCCCGCGGCAAACTCTACGAGGTGGTGCAACAGTTTCCGGGCACGCTGCTGGTGGTCAGCCACGACCGTGCCCTGCTCGACCTCATGACGTCCATCGCGGAACTGCGCGGCGGCGAGATCCGCATGTTCGGCGGGAACTTCAGCGCGTACCAGGAGATCGTGGAGGCGGAGCAGGAGGCCGCGCGGGCCGCGGTGCGCGACGCCCGCAGCGACGTGCAGAAGCAGAAGCGGGAACTCGTCGAGGCCCGCATCAAGATCGACCGTCGTAAGCGGTACGGGCAGAAGATGTTCGAGAACAAGCGCGAGCCGAAGATCGTGATGGGACTGCGGAAGCGGCAGGCGCAGGAGTCAGCGGGAAAGCTGCGGAACAATCACATCGCCAAGGTCGACGAGGCGCGGGAATCGCTGACGGAAGCGGAGAGTGCCCTGCGGGACGACCGCGAGGTGCGCATCGACCTGCCCGCCACGGAGGTGTACTCGGGTCAGGAGGTGGTCTCCGTCCGGGACCTGAGCCTGCGCAGCGGACAGCAGGTGTCGCTGGACGTGGTCGGTCCCGAGCGGATCGCGCTCGTCGGACGCAACGGCGTCGGGAAGACGACCCTGCTCGACGCCGTCGTGGCGGCGGGACCGCGGGTGCCGTTCAAGGCCCTGCCACAGCGACTCGACGTGTTCGACGAGTCGCTGACGGTCGCCGAGAACGTGGCCGCGGCGGCGCCGCACGCGTCTCAGGAACAGATCCGCGCCCAGCTGGCCCGGTTCCTGTTCCGGGGCAACGATTCCGATGTTCTCGCGTCGGCGTTGTCGGGTGGGGAACGGTTGCGGGCCGCCCTCGCGACCATCCTGCTGGCCGAACCCGCCCCGCGACTGCTGCTGATGGACGAGCCGACGAACAACCTCGACCTGCCGAGCCTCGCGCACCTCACGCAGGCGCTGCGCAGTTACCGCGGTGCACTGATCGTGGTCAGCCACGACCGGCAGTTCCTCCACGACATCGGTGTCACCCGGTGGCTGGAGATGACGGGAGAGGGCCTCCGGCCATGTGCGCCTTTCCGGTAGCCCCCGCTACCAGAAGGCGCACGGGCGAAGCCTATTCGGCGACGCCGATGTCTTCGTGCCAGAGTGCGGGCCTGCTCTCGATGAATTCGGCCATGAGGTCGATGCAGTGCTGATCGCGCAGGACGGTGACGTCGACGCCGTTCTCGCGGAGCCATTCGTGACCGCCGGTGAACGTGACGCTCTCCCCCACGACGATCGCGCCGATGTTGAACTGCCGGACCAGTCCGCTGCAGTACCAGCACGGCGACAGGGTGGTCACCATGATCGTCGAGCGGTAGTCACGCTGACGCCCGGCGGCGCGGAAGGCGTCCGTCTCGCCGTGGACGGACGGGTCGCCGTGCTGGACCCGCCGGTTGCGGCCGCGGCCGAGCAGGGTTCCGTCGCCGGCGAACAGCGCGGCCCCGATCGGGATTCCGCCCTCACGTTTGCCGAGTTCGGCCTCGGCGATCGCCACGGCCAGCAGTTCCTCGGGGTCGAGCGCGGGATTCGGGGGAATCGGCATGCCACCAGTATCGCCCCCGGCCTGTGCGCCCGAGTGCACTCCGGGAGTCGGCCGCGACGCGCGTGATGCAGACTGGGCGGGTGCAGCACGCTACCAATCCCGTCGACGGCGTCCGGATCGCGTACCAGACCGTCGGCGACGGGGAACCGCTCGTCCTCGTCCACGGCACGGCTCTCTCCCACGCGATCTGGCGCGGATTCGGTTACGTCGCCGCGCTGCGTGATCGGTACCGGCTGATCCTGGTCGATCTGCGGGGCCACGGGCGCAGCGACAAGCCGCACGACGAGGACGCGTACGCGATGGATCTGCTCAGCGGCGACGTCCTGGCAGTCCTCGACCACCTGGAGGTTCCCAGCGCGCACGTGCTGGGGTATTCGCTCGGCGGCCGGGTCGCGCTGGCGTTGGCGGTCGGCGCGCCCGAACGCCTGGAGAGCCTGATCGTCGGCGGTGGCAGCAGCCTCCCGCAGGCGGGCGCGTTCGACCGGCTGTTCTTCCCGGGCTGCATCGACGTCCTCGAGCGGGACGGTATGGACGCGTTCCTGGGGCAGTGGAATGCGCGGCGCGGGTGGCCGATCGACGCCGGGACGCGGGCGGCGTTCATGGCGAACGACGCGAAGGCGCTCGCCGCGTACATGCGGCGTTCCGGTGTGGAGCCGGGTGTCGACGACGACGTCCTGCGCAGGATCACCGTCCCCACCCTGCTGTTCGTCGGCTCGAACGACGCCGAGCGGATCGGCGACACCCGGCGGGTGGCGGCGCTGATTCCCGGTGCGTCGCTGACGATCCTGCCCGGTTTCGACCATTCGACGGCGGTGGCCGCGAGCACCGAGGTGCTCGCGGCCGTCGAGCCGTTCCTCGCGGCGGTGTGACCGCTACACCCATTCGACCAACTGGATGATCACCCCGTTCGGGTCGCTCATCTGGAAGTAGCGTTCGCCCCACGGCTCGGTTTCGATGGGCGTCACGATCGGGACGCCCTCCGCCTGCAGCCGCTCGTATTCGCCGTCGATGCCGTCGACGACGAATGCGATCAGCAAACCCTGGCCGGCGTCACCGGCGATCCGCGCGGGTTTGAACGTCTCCAGTCCGGTCTTCAGGAAGACCAGATTGAAGCCGACGTCCGCACGCTTCAGCGACACGAAGCCCTCGGCGGCCATCTCCTCGACGAAGCCCAGGTGGGACTTGGCGAACTCGGCCGACGCGACGGGGTCTGCGACGTTCAGCGACAGTGCGCTCGCGGTGACCTTCACGGTGTGTCCTTTCGTTGACGACACCCCACTAACGTACGCCGTACGACATTTGTTCCCGGGGGGCCTCACATCGCCAGCAGGCCCTTCGCGATGTGCGTCACCTGGATCTCGTTGCTGCCGGCGTAGATCATCAGTGACTTCGCATCGCGCGCGAGCTGCTCGACCCGGTACTCGGCCATGTAGCCGTTGCCGCCGAACAGCTGCACCGCCTCCATCGCCACCTCGGTGGCGGCCCGCGAGGAGTAGAGCTTCATCGCCGACGCCTCCGCAAGGCTCACCCGATCCCCCGCCGCCGTGCGCTCGATGGCGTTGAAGACCATGTTCTGCACGTTGATGCGCGCGATCTCCATCTCGGCGAGCTTGAGCTGGACGAGCTGGAACTGGGCGATCTCCTTGCCCCACAGCTTGCGGGACTTGGCGTAGTCGACGCAGAGCCGGTGGCACTCGTTGATGATGCCGAGTGACAGCGACGCGATACCGATCCGTTCGGCCGCGAAGTTCTCCTTCGCGCTGGACTTGCCGTCCGACTTGCCGCCGTCCTCCGTCTCGCCGAGCAGACGGTCGCGGGTGAGATGCACGTTGTCGAAGAACAGTTCCCCGGTGGGCGAGGAGTTCATGCCCATCTTCTTGAACGGCGCCCCCTGGGTGAGCCCCTCCATGCCCGCGTCGAGGACGAAGGCGAGGACCTTCCGGTCGCGGCGGTCGACGGACGAGTCCCCCTCGTCGAGTTTCGCGTAGACCACGATGACGTCGGCGTAGGGACCGTTGGTGATGAACGTCTTCTGCCCGTTGAGGATGTAGTCGTCGCCGTCGCGGCGCACGTAGGACTTCATGCCGCCGAACGCGTCCGAGCCGGAGTCGGGCTCGGTGATCGCCCACGCTCCGACCTTCTCGAACGTGACCAGACCGGGCAGCCAGCGCTCCTTCTGCGCCAGCGTCCCGCGACTGCGGATGGTGCCCGCCGCCAGCCCCAGGCTCACCCCGAGCGAGGCGACGAGCCCGAGGCTGACGCCCGCCAGTTCGGCATTCATGATGACGCCCATGCTGCCCGCGCCGCCGAGGCCGCCGGATTTCTCCTCCTTCGCGCCGGAGGCCGCGTCGCCGCTGCGTTCGCGGTCCAGGGACTTCGTGAGCGCCTCCCGGGCCATCTCGTCCAGGCCGAAGGTGGCGAAGAGCTTGCGGATGATGTCGAACGGAGGCAGCTCGCCGGTCTCCAGCTTGTCGACGTGCGGTCGAATCTCCTTGTCGATGAAGCCGCGGATCGCGTCGCGGAACATCAGGTCGGTATCTGACCACTCATACATGCCGGGCACTCCAGTCGCCGAGAGACAAAGGGTTGCCGCAAATATAGAACACGTTCCTATTATTCGACAGGTGTCATGACGAGCCACCGTCCGTTCCACCGATCCCGAGCCACTTCGACCGCAGCCGGTCGAGGGTGCCGTCCGCGGCCAGAGCACGCTGCGCCGACTCGATGCGGTCACGCAGCGCATGATCACCGGTGCGGACGGCGACGGCGATCTCCTCCCGGGAAATCCCCCGTTCGACCACCTCGACGTGCGGGCGGTCCCGGACCAGCCAGGTGAGAACCGGCGCGAGTTTCATGACGGCGTCGCACCCACCCGAGGACAGGCCGTCGAGGGCCTGTCCGATCCGGTCGTACGCGTACACCCGGATCGCGCCCACGCGGCCCTCCGCGACCAGGCGATCGACGATCGGCTGACTGGTGTTGCCGTGCTGGACACCAACGGTCAGGCCGCGCAGGTCGTCGACCCCGCGCACGCCCGGATGCCGGAACGTGTCGACGGCCAGGGACTGACCCGACACGAGGTACGGGGCGCAGAAATCGGCACGCGTTCGCCGCTCCGGCGTCACGGTGGTTCCCGAGGCGATGCAGTCGAATTCGCCGTCCGCCAGTGCGTCGAAGATGCCGTTGAAATCGGTGCCCAGGTACGGGACGAGCGACCAGTCGAGGCCGAGTTCCTGCGCGAGCGCCCGGGTGAACTCGACGTCGAAACCCGCAGGCTCCTCGCCGTCCCGGAACTCGAACGGCGGGTCGGGCAGGGCCGAACCCACCCGCAGTACGCGCGCTGCCGCCGTCATGTCGCCCCTCTCCGGCCGTGGCGGGTACCTACGAACCGATCAGCCCCAACCGCTGTGCCAGCCAGGGCATTTCCTTCTCCAGTCCCGCCGACCACACCGCGAAGCTGTGCCCGCCAGGCACTTCCACGTACTGCACGTCCATGCCGGCGTTCTTCGCGGCCTGATAGACCTTCTGCGCTCCCGGCTTGTAGGCATCGTCGTCGCTGCCGATCACGAAGACCCCGGCCGTGTCCGGGTATTTGTTCGCCGCCATCAGGTCGAGCGGGTTGACCTTCTTGAACGCCGCCTCGTCACCGCCGAAGCCGTCGTCGAGGGTGCGCTGGTGGTCGCCGAGCGTGGGCGCCTCCTGACCCGAGATGTCGAGGAACGTCGGATACACGTCGGGATAGTTGGTGGCCATCTGCAGCGAGCAGGTGCCGCCGTAGGACAGGCCGCCGATGGCCCACGCCTTGGGGTCCGGGTTCACCTGCAGGTTCGACTTCACCCACGACGGAACGTCCTTCGCCAGATACGTGGCCACGTTGCCCAGCTTCGAATCGGTGCACAGGGGGTTCGCGATCTGCGAACCGGTGCCGTCCGCCACCACCACGATCGGGGCCAGCCCGTCGTGTTTCGCGGCGAACTCGTTCATCGTGGTGGCGAGCTTGCCTCCGGCGAACCAGTCCTCCGGCGAGCCGGGCTGGCCGGCCAGCATCACGAGCACGGGCAGCAGCGGGCGCGGGTTGGCGAAGTAGGCGGGCGGCAGGTAGATCTCGGCGTCGCGGGCGGCGAACCCCGACTCCGTTCCGGGAACGGCCGCCGTCAGGACCCGTCCCTCGGACGGCATCCCGGGCGGGGCCGTCCACGACGCGTCGAGCGGCGTTCCCGTCACGACGTTCTCGGTGGAGCTGCCGAGGTCGTTCATCTGAACCCGGTCGAACGGCTCCGCCCCGAATGCCGTGCCCACCGTGGGATAGGCGTCGAACACCCAATTGATCTGCGTCGCGGACGCGAGAATCACGGCGAGGACCGCGAGGACCGACCCGACGGCGGCTTTCACTGTCCGGCCCGCACGGATCCGCGGCACGAGCAGGAAGATCGCGAAGAGCCCCAGACCGATCCACACGTAGATGGACATCTCGATGGGGTCGGGGAACGGCCGGAGAACCTTTTCGACCATCACGTACAGGACGACGGTGACGACCACCGACACGGCCAGGCAGATCGGAACAGCTTTCGTGCGGTACCAGGGGGCGCGGGCGGCGAGCAGCCACACGCCGCCGAGCGCGCCGATCCCCGTGAGGATCCAGGGCAGAGGCCCGGAGATCACGCTGAGGTCGCTGAGCCATTCCACGTTCCGAAGCCTAGAGCGCGAACCCGCACTGCGTCGGCGACTCGGAGCGACCGGTAAAATTGCGGGGGTGACATTCATCAAGGTGTGCGGTCTGCGTGACGAGGCCTCCGTCGATCTGGCCGTGCGCCTCGGCGTCGACGCCGTGGGTTTCGTGTTCGCCGACAGCGTCCGCCGGATCTCCGCCGAGGACGCCGCACCGCTGGTCCGCCGGGTCACCGGTCACACGGTCGCGGTGGGCGTGTTCAAGGGGAATCCCGTGCCCGAGGTGATCGAGATCGCCGCCGCGGCAGGTCTCGGCACCGTCCAGGTGCACGACCTGACCTCCGCCGACGACGTCATCCGGTTGCGGGAGGCGGGGCTCCGCGTGATCCGTGCCGTCGTCGCCGGTGACACCTCGGGCGATTTCGGAGCAGACCGCATCCTCGTCGACGGGGCCATCGCCGGGGCGGGCGTGCCCTGGGACTGGGCGAATCAGAGCAGGCCCAACGGCGAATGGATTCTCGCCGGCGGGCTTCATCCGGGCAACGTGCGCGCCGCCGTCGACGCGACCGGCGCGTGGGGTGTCGACGTGTCGAGCGGCGTCGAATCGTCCCGCGGGGTGAAGGATGCGGCGCTGATCGAGCAGTTCGTCGCCGCCGTGCGGTCCGGCGACTGAGTCAGTTCAGTCAGCGCGGCATCCCGGCCACGGAATCCTCCACGTCCCACGACGCGAGCACTGTCCGGATACCGACGACCAGCGCGAGCGGCTGATCGATCATCACGTGGTGTCCGGCGTCGGGGATCTCGACGACCACCGCGGTCGGCCCGAATCGGCTGCGCATGCTGTCCATCATGGCGTCGGTGACGATGCCGTTCTCGGCACGGAAGTAGGCGAGGCGGCAGCGCGGGTCGGACGCACCCAGATGGCCGCTGCCCTCGCGGGAGAAGAACGAGGAATCGAACTTCCACGACCACCCGCCGTCCACCTCCTCCATCGAGGTCTCCGCGACGTGGCGCAGGACGGCGGGCACCGCGGTGTCCTGCGGCGGGACGAACCGGAACCGCTGCAGCGCCACCTCCCGGGACGGATAGACCTTCTTCGGACCGAATGCCCGCTGCTTCCGCGCTTCTTCCTCTTCCGGCGTGCGCGCGAGGACGGGCGAATCGATCAGCTGGACACCGGCCAGGTCCTCGCCGAACAGTTGCGCGGCCACGTACGACACCATTCCGCCCATGCTGTGCCCGACCAGCACCGGCGCGCCCGAGATGCCCGCCGGTTTGGCGACGGCGAGGGCTTCCTCCGCCCACCGTTCCAGTCCGTACTCCTGGCGGCGGTCGCTGTCTCCGTGCCCGGTCAGGTCGAGTGCGACGACGCGGCGGCCGGTGGCCAGCATGGGTGCCACATGATCCCACCATCGGCTGTGGGCGGCGCCGCCGTGGACGAGCACGAGCCCGGGCGTGCCCGTCGGACCCCACGCGCGGTAGTGGACCTCGGCGCCGGCGACGTCCACCCGGCCGATGTCGACCGGGGCCGCCACTGCCGTGGTGAACCAATGGGGCGCGTCCGACTGCTCGTTGCTCATTCACCGAACATACCGACCACGGGCGGACGCTCTCGGCCGCCCTACAGAAGGTCCAGCATGGCCGCGACCGTGCGTTCGACCACCGGGAACCTGTCCGGGGCCAGATCGTGCCGGGCACCCTCGAGTTCGACGAGCGTCGTCGGAGCGGGGATCAGTGCGAGTGCCGACCGCATTTCGTCGGGGGTCGCAAACGGGTCCTTCGACCCGTGCACCACCACGGCCGGGGTACGGAGGCCGGGAAGGTGCTCGGTGCGAAGCTTCTCCGGCTTGGCCGGTGGATGCAGCGGGTACGACAGCAGGAGCAGGGCGTCGACGAGACCCGGACGCTCCGAGGCGAGCATGGACGCCTGACGCCCGCCGTACGAGTGCCCGCCCGCCCACACCGGCGCAGACACCAACTCCCGCATCACGGCCACCGCGGCCGCGATGCCCTCCCGGTCCTCCGCCGCCTTCGACGGGTGTGGCGGACCCGAGGCGCGGCGCAGCCGGAACGGGAGGTCGAACCGCAGGACCACCACCCCCCGCTGCACGAACCCCTCGGTCACGGCCCGCAACAGCTTTGTGTCGCAGTCACTTCCCGCCCCGTGCGTCAGGACCAGCCCGGCCGACGCGTCTCCCGCGGGGCGGTGGAGATGTCCGCGCACGCCGTCGCGTTCCAGCAACTCGCTCATGCGGTTCACGGTAGTGGAATGCCGGGCTGTTCCAGCACTCCAGCTGCCGGACCTGCCAGCCGGAACTGCCCGTTGATTGCGATTGGCTCACGGTCTGTTTGCCGCATTTGCGGGCTGGGTACTTTAACAACAACACTGCTGGGAGTAGCCAATGGACACCATGACCATCATCTGGATCATCGTCGCGATCGTCGTCGTACTCGCCGTGGCCGCGCTGCTCATTGCGGCGTCACGCAAGCGCAACGAGCGCCGCCACCAGGAGGCCGACAACATCCGCGCGAAGGCTCAGGAGCAGACGTCCGTCGTCGAGAAGCGCGAAGCGCTGGCGGAGGAGACCGCGGCCAATGCACGGAAGGCCCAGGCAGAAGCGGAAGCGAAGGCCGCCGAGGCCAAGCGACTACAGGTCGATGCGCAGACTCACCAGAACACGGCGACCGCGTCTCGTGACGACCTGAAGCAGGAGTGGAAGAGGGCGGACGAACTCGATCCCGAGGTCAAGACGACGAGTGCCGCCTCGAACGACGCCCGCACCACCGACGGCGGACCGGCCAACGCCCGGACCGACGGCACGAGCTCCACGAATACCCATGGAGCACACGCAAAGCCGACCGACACGTCGTCGACATAGCGTTCGGGTACGACAGGTACACCGGCTCGGTGCCGGTGCCCACACGGGAGGTCGGAAATGCGTATCGGACGGCTCCTGTCGCTGATCGTGATCATCTGGCTGATCATCGGCGCCATCGCCGTGTGGCAGCGCGGCTATTTCAAGGACGCGCAGGCCGATTGCGCCAGCGCGGGAACGATCGCCGTCACCGTGATCGCCGGGCCGCTCAACTATGCGGGTGTCAACCCGAAGATCAATTGCGAAGTGCCGCAACCGAGCCAGTAGTTCCAAGCAGTCAATCGAAAGAGGGAAGACCGTGATCGTTCTCGGACTCATCCTGCTCGTCATCGGCCTCGTCACGGGGATCTCGATTCTCACGACGATCGGAATCATCCTCCTCGTCGTCGGCCTCGTACTTCTGCTGCTGGGCACGACGGGCCGCGCGGTCGGCGGGCGGAAGTACTGGTATTGACGTCGGCGACCGTCCCTAATCATTGACATTATCAATGATTGATAGATAGGTTCCTTTCGGACATGCAGGCGTGCAATGCGCGCCTGCCGACGAAAGGAACCTTGCATGTCTCCGGTTACACTGGAACGGACCATCTTCGACGCCGATCACGATGCGTTCCGGGACACGGTGCGCCGATTCGCCGAACGTGACGTCGCCCCACGCCTTCGCGAATGGGCCGATGCGGGACAGGTCGACCGGGACGTCTACCGCCAGGCCGGCAAGCTCGGGCTCCTCGGGATCAACGTCGAGGAACGATTCGCCGGCGGCGGAATCGACGACTTCCGATTCAACGCCATCGTCATCGAAGAGCTCTGCCGCGTCGGGGCGCCCGCCGTGGTGATGGGCCTGGCCGGCATCAACGACCTCGTCACGCCCTACCTCGCCGCGCTCGCGAACGAGGAGCAGAAGCACCGATTCCTGACACCCCTGTGCACCGGCGAGAAGATCGGCGCGATCGCCATGACCGAGCCGGGCGCGGGTAGCGACCTGGCCGCGATCTCCACGACCGCCGTCGTCGACGGCGACGACCTGGTCCTGAACGGGACCAAGATCTTCATCAGCAACGGCATGCTCGCCGACTTCGTGATCGTCGCGGCCAAGACGGATCCGGCCGCGGGCAAGAAGGGCATGAGCCTGCTGGTGGTCGAAGCCGGAATGGACGGATTCACCCGCACCGGCCCGCTGCACAAGGTCGGGCTGAGCGCCCAGGACACCGCCGTGCTCGTGTTCGACGGCGTCCGCGTCCCCCGCGAGAACGTCCTCGGCGAACCGAACGCCGGCTTCGGCTACCTGCGCCACAACCTGCCCCAGGAGCGTCTCAGCGTGGCCGTCACGTCCATGGCGTCGATGCGGCGCACGTTCGACCAGGCTCTGACGTACAGCTGCGACCGCACGGCGTTCGGCCGGAGGGTGGCCGACTTCCAGGCCAACCGCTTCTACCTCGCGGAACTCGCCACCGAGATCGAGATCGCGCAGTGCTTCACGGACCGCTGCATCCTCGACGCCGCGCACGGCGCGCTCGACGAGGTGACCGCCGCGATGGCGAAATGGTGGATCACCGAGCTGCAGCAGCGGGTCGTCCAGCGGGCGGTCCAACTACACGGCGGCTACGGATACATGCGCGAGTACGACGTCGCGCAGGACTACCTCGACTGCCGCGGCGGGCCGATCTACGCCGGCACCACCGAGATCATGAAGGAGATCATCGGGCGCAGGCTCACGCGGCCCTGACGGGTCCGATTGCCCGCGTGAACGATTCACGCGAACTGCTGCCCCGGCGGCCGTCTGCGACCACAACCCCCGAAGCGTTGGCAATCTCTTCCATTGACAACTTCAACGATTAATGTTTAATTGTGATCCGCGCTACACACGCGCTCCGCTCTGTTGTCCCACGCTCGGCCAAGGAGTATCGATGACGGTCACCGCCACCGCAGGCACCATGTCGGCCACCCGACGCAAGAAGGAAGTTCGCAGGGTGATCCTGTCGAGCTACCTGGGCAGCACCATCGAGTTCTACGACTTCCTGCTCTACGCCACCGCGGCGTCCCTCGTCTTCGGCCCGGTGTTCTTCGCCGGCCTGGACCCGCTCGCCGCGACCATCGCGTCGATGGGAACATTCGCCGCCGGCTACGTCGCACGCCCGCTGGGCGGAATCCTCTTCGGCCACTTCGGCGACACCGTCGGCCGGAAGGCGATGCTGCTGATCTCCATGACCGTCATGGGGATCGCCTCGTTCGCGATCGGGCTCATTCCCCCGCCGGAGATGATCGGATCCTGGGCGGCGGTGCTTCTCGTCCTCCTCCGCGTCTGCCAGGGACTCGCCGTCGGCGGCGAATGGGGTGGCGCAGCGCTGATGTCGCTCGAGCACGCCGAATCCGGCAAACGCGGCTTCGCCGCGGCGTTCACCAACGCGGGTGCGCCGACCGGTGCCCTGCTCGGCACCCTCGCCCTGGCCGCCGTGTCCCTACTGCCCGACGAGCAGTTCCTGACGTGGGGCTGGCGCATCCCGTTCCTCATCTCGGCGCTCATGCTGGCCCTCGGCCTCTTCGTCCGATCCAAGGTCTCGGAGAGCCCGCTGTTCACGGCGGCACTGAAGGAATCGGCCCAGAAGGACACCACCCCGCCCATCGTCACCATCCTGAAGCGGCCACGCGCGGTCATCGTGGCGTCGATGAGCTGCATCGCGAGCTTCGGAATGCAGACCGCCTTCACCACTTTCGCCATCACGTACGCCGTGTCGAGCGGCGCCCCGCGGTCCGACGCGCTGCTGGCGTTCTCCTTCTGCCAGTTCTGTGCGATCTTCCTGGTTCTCGGATCGGCGCGGCTGTCCGACCGGCTCGGCCGCCGACCGGTCATGCTCGCAGGTCTCGCGGCGATGATCCTCAGCGTCTACCCGCTGTTCCTGCTGCTGGGCACGGGACAGTTCCCGTTCATCGCGCTCGCATTCGTCGGGTACACCCTCTGCCACTCGGCCACCTACGGGCCGATGGCCGCGTTCATCTCCGAGCAGTTCGGCACCCGCGCGCGCTACACGGGGGCGTCGCTCGGATACCAGCTGGCCACCCTCGTCGGCGCGGGATTCACCCCCGTCATCCTGGCGTCGCTGTTCGCGTCGTCCGGCAAGTCGATCGTCCCGGTCGGGCTGTTCGTCATCGCACTGTGCGTGGTCAGCGCCGTCTTCCTCGTCGCGACGAAGGAAAGCAAGGACAACGACCTGAGCGCCGACACCCCGTCTGCCTGACACGAGCCCGAGAGTAGTTTCGAAGAGAACGAGGAGTCACCATGGACAACGAGGGCATCGGCTCGTGGCTCGAGCGCCGCATCACCATGACGCCGGGAAACGAGGCGCTCGTCTTCGACGGACGAGCCGTCACCTACGAGGAGATGGCCCTGCGGACCCGCCGGCTCGCCCACGGCCTGCGTGCCCTCGGCGTCGAGAAGGGTGACTGCGTAGGCTTCTTCGGGTTCAACGACCCCGCGGCGCTCGAGGTGATGTTCGCCGCCGGGCTGCTCGGCGCCACGTATCTCCCGCTCAACGCCCGCCTCACCGCCGAGGAAGCACGCTACGTTCTCGGCGATTCACGCTGCACCACAGTGATCTTCGGCGATCAGCAGGCCGACGTCGCGCAGGAACTGGCGCGGTCGGGCGCCCCGGTCACCACCTGGATCGGGCTGACCGACTCGTGGTCCGCCCACACCTACGAGGGTGTGCGCGCCGGGCAGCCCGACACCCGCATCGACGAGCAGGTGAGCCTCGACGACCTGTCGGTGCTCATGTACTCGTCGGGCACCACCGGCGCACCGAAGGGCGTCATGCTCAGCCACGGAAACATGCTGTGGAACGCCATGAACCAGCTCCTCGCCCAGGACATGACGTCCAAGGAACGCACGCTGTCGGTGGCGCCGCTGTTCCACATCGGCGGCATCGGCGGAGCCGTCACACCGACCCTGCTGTCCGGGGGCACCGTCGTGCTGCTGCGCAAGTTCGACGCCGGCGCCGTCCTCGACACGATCGAGAAAGAGCGCATCACCACGTTCTTCGCGGTCCCCACGATGATCCAGGAACTGTGGCACCACCCCCGGTTCGCGGGCGCCGACCTGTCCAGCCTGCGGGCCATCTGCGTCGCCGGGGCACCCGTGCCCGAAGCGCTGATCTCGCCGTGGCAGGAACGCGGCGTCGCGATCGCGCAGGCCTACGGTCTGACGGAAACCGCGCCGTCGGTGACCATGCTGTCGGGGGACGACGTCCGCGCGAAGGTCGGATCGGCAGGCAAGCGAACGTTCTTCACCGACGTCGACGTCGTCCGCCCCGACGGGTCGAGCGCCGAACCGAACGAGATCGGTGAGATCGTCGCGAAGGGGCCGAACGTGATGCTCGGCTACCTGAATCAGCCCGAGGCGACCGACCGCACCATCGTGAACGGCTGGCTGCACACCGGCGATGCCGGCTACTTCGACGACGACGGCTTCCTCTTCATCTGCGACCGCTACAAGGACATGTACATCTCGGGCGGCGAGAACGTCTACCCCGCCGAGGTCGAGGCGGCGCTGCTGAAGCTGGACGGCGTCCGGGAGGCGGCGGTGATCGGCGTCCCGCACGAGAAGTGGGGCGAGACCGGCATGGCCTTCGTCGTCGCCGCCGACGGCACCACCCTCGACGAGGACACGGTGCGCGCCCGGCTGCGAGAGAAGCTCGCGGGGTTCAAGATTCCCACGTTCATCCGGATCGCGGAGGAACTCCCCCGCACCGCGACCGGCAAGATCCGCAAACCCGACCTGCGAACCTCCGCCCGTGAGTACTTGTTAACCTCGATTTTCGGTGAGTGGGTTCCGGGTCGAGTGGTCGCCGCGCCGGATGTCGGAGGCCGTGGATCGCATGGGTTTCCGGGTGGCCGCAGCGAAACCTCAGGTGATCTATCGGAATGAAGTCTCGGCTGCCAATTTCACGGTTTTCCCGTTACGGTCCAGTCGCCGCACCACGCGAGTGAACGACCTGCCCGCAATTCAACATCTTTCGGTGTGTCGACCCACTCACTTCGCGATCCGCTACCGAAACCGATCTACAGTAAAGGCATGCTATTCAGGAAGATCACCTGAGATATGCGATCCGGGGCCGAGTACTTCCTCGAACCGGACGAACCCGCGCAACGCCAGTACGAGGCGCTGCGGGCCTACTTCGTCGACTCCGCCCCGGCCGCACAGGTCGGCCGGGACTTCGGGTATTCCGCGGCCACGGTGCACCAGATGGCGCACGACCTGCGGGCCGGCAGGACTGAACTATTCCGCTCGTCGAAGCCGGGACCGAAAGGAGCGCGCAAGACCGACCGGATCCGCGATCGAGTACTCGACCTGCGCTCCCAGGATCGGTCGGTGACCGAGATCGCCGCCGCGCTGACGGCCGAAGGCACCCCGGTCTCGGCGCAGACCGTGTGGACCATCCTCGACGTCGAAGGCCTCGAACGCCTTCCGCGCCGAGTCCCGGCCGACCGCGGCACCCCACGGCTCGCACCGGTCAAGGCTCGGGAACTTCGGCACTGGCCGGCCGGCACCCGCGTCGACTGCGACCACGCCGGCCTGTTCCTGCTCCTACCCGCGATGGCCGAGCTGGGTCTGCACGACCTCGTCGAGCGGGCCGGCTATCCGGGCACCCGCACGCTGTCGGCCTGGCACTCGATCGGCACGCTGCTGCTGGCCAAGTGCGCCCGCAACCCGCGGCCCTCCCACGTCACCGCCCTCACCGACGATTCCGGCCTCGCCCTCGCCCTGGGGCTGACCGCCCTGCCGAAGACCACCCACCTGACCAGCTACTCCTACCGGGTCCGCCGCGGATCCAACCAACAGACGATGGCGGGGCTGACCACCCGACTCAGGGAACTCGGGATGGCCACCGGCGAAGCCGGATTCAACCTCGACTTCCACGCCATCCGGCACCACGGCGAGGACGCCCCCCTGGAAAAGCACTACGTCCCCAAACGCTCCCAACGCACCCGCAGCGTGCTGACCTTCTTCGCCCAGGACCACGCCTCCACCGAGATGGTCTACGCCAACGCCGACGTCACCAAGCCCGAGGCCGCCCGCGAGGTGCTCGCCTTCGCCGACTACTGGGCCGAGGTCGCCGGCACCGATCCCGGACTGCTGGTGTTCGACTCGCAGCTGACCACCTACACCGTCCTCGACGAACTGGGCACCCGCGGCATCCGCTGGCTGACCCTGCGCCAACGCGGCCGCGCCGTCCTCGACCGGCTCGACGCCCTGCCGACCTCCGCCTGGACCACCGTGCGCATCAACAGATCCGGCCGCTACCGGCACCCGCAACTGCACGACGAAATGGTCCGCATCAAGGGCATCGGACAACAGATCCGGCAGATCGCCGTGCGCAACATCGGCCGCGACGAACCCACCCTGCTGATCACCAACGACCTGACCACCCCGGCCAAGGCGCTCTTCGCCCGCTACGCCGAACGCATGCTCATCGAAAACGAACTCGACGCCTACATCGGCGGATTCCACCTTGACGCCCTCACCTCCGGCCTGCCACTGAACGTCGACCTCGACACCACCCTGACCGTGCTCGCCGGCAACTGCTACCGACTCCTCGCCCACCGGCTCCCGCGCTACGAACACGCCACTCCCGACCGGATCTGGCGGCACTTCCTCGACGCCACCGGCACCCTCCACATCACCGACACCACCGTCACCGTCGACCTCGCCCCACGCACCTACCACCCCGTCCTCATCGACGCCGGCTACGCCGACAAGGCCGTGCCCATCCCCTGGTGGAACAACCGCGAACTACGCTTCCGCTTCCCACCTCGATGAAACCTCAGGTCGATAACCTGACCGAGAATCGAGGTTAACCGCGGGCGGTTAACAAGTACTCACGGGCGGTAGCATTTCAGGGTGAAGCACATCGGGATCGTGTTGTTCGACGGCGTCGAGGAATTGGACGCCGTCGGACCGTGGGAGGTGCTGTCCGCGTGGACGCGGATGCACCCCGACGACGGCTACGCCGTGTTCTGCCTGTCCGCATCGGGTGGGAGCGTGCAGTGCGCCAAGGGGCTCGTCCTGGGCGCGCATCATTCCTACGCCGACGCCCCGCCGCTCGACGTCCTGATCCACCCGGGCGGCCAGGGCACGCGTCCGCAGTTGCTCGACGACGCCCATCTCGGCTGGGTGCGCCGGCAGCGCGCCGAGGTTCCGTTGATGGCCAGCGTGTGCACGGGTGCCCTGGTCTACGCGAAAGCCGGCCTGCTGAACGGCAGGCCGGCGACGACGCACTGGGCGTCATTGGGATTGCTGGCAGAGATCGACCCGAGCATCGTCGTGCGGCCGGACGACCGGTTCGTCGACGACGGCGACGTGATCACCTCGGCCGGTGTGTCCGCGGGCATCGACATGGCATTGCACCTCGTCGCCCGCTTCGCCGGAGCGGAGCGGACGCGCGAGGTGCAACGCTACATCCAGTACGAGCCGTGAGTACTTGTCAACGTCGGGCGGTTAACAAGTACTCACGGGTGCGTCAGCGCACGACCGGGAGGGACACCCGGCTGGGGTGCCGGACCCCCGTGTGCACGCGCTGGTGGGCGATCACGAATTCGTCCGACTCGTAGGCGGATTCGCCGGTGTTGAGGTTACGGTCCCAGCGGGGATGGCTGCTGGACGTCACCTGGACGCGGATCCGCTCACCGGGCTGGAACGTGACGGCCGTGGACCACAGGTCGATCGCGTACTCGTACACCTTCCCGGGCTCGAGCAGGCTCGGCTCGGCGGACGTGTACGCCCCGGGGGTCCGGTAGGAGTCGCGGTAGCGGGCCCGCACGATGCCGTCGGTGAGGGTGATCGACGTCCCGTCCGCCGTGACGCGACACAGCCTGACGACGAAGTCGGTGTCGACGGCACTCGACGAGGCGAACACTGTCGCGGACACCCGGCCGATCACCGTCAACGGCTCGGTGAGGACCTCGCCGGTGAATACGAGGACGTCGTCGCGGGATTCGACCCGGCTCTGTTCCAGTGCGCCGGGTGCGAACGTTCCCGGCATCATCGTCGCCCCACCGACCGTCGGTACCGGATCCGCCGGGTCGTAGTCGTAGTCGACGCGCCCTTCCGTCTGCTCTGCTTCCGCGGCGAGGGTTCCGCCGGGAGCGAGGAACAGGTCCGCGGTGCGAGTGGGTTCCGGGAAGCGGTCGTACGTCCGCCACCGGTTCTCCCCCATCACGAAGATCCGGACCCGCGGCAGGTCGGGTTCCTCGTCGCCGAGCACCGCCGCGTACCACTGCGCGTGCACCGACGACAGGTCCTGACCCGAGTCGAGCACCGCCTGGTTGGCCGGGCTGCCGAACACCACCGACCCACCCAGCCCGGAGAAGTTGGTGTGGCTCCACGGACCCAGAATCAGGTACGGCGCGGGAGCCGCACCGGAATCGCTGTGGGCGAGTTGGCCGAAGTACTGGTCGAGGGTGCTGTTGACGAAGATGTCGTACCACCCGCCGATGTGCAGCGTGGGAAGGTCGACGGCCCGGTCGCCGGCACTGTCCCACAGGTCGCGGCTGGGGTGGTCGATCGGGAATCCGAGCGATTCGACGATCGGCGACGCGAAGAACGCGGGGGCATCGGCGGCCAGGTCGCGCAGGGGCAGGGCGTCGAAGAACGCGTCCTCGGACATCGCCCGATCGATCCGCGCCCACGACGCCCATTCGCGTTCTGCGCGTGCCGGATCCGTGCGGGACAGTTTCGCGATCTCGGCCGGCCCTGCCGACAGGTGCCCCCACCCGAGCCGGGCGCCGAATTCGACCGCGCCCCCGCGCACGAGCCCGCCGGACCGCGCGTTGCCGCCTGCCGAGATTCCCGGGGCGATGCCACGCAGGGCGGGCGGCTTCTCCTGGGCTGCGCGCCACTGCGTTTCGGCGAAGTACGACCTCCCCCACATGCCGACGGCTCCGGTCGAGTACGGCAGTTCGGCGGCCCACTGCACCGTGTCGTAGCCGTCCGGGCCTTCGTTCTCGGACGGCACGAACTCACCGTCCGAGCCGAACCGGCCGCGGACGTCCTGCATGATCACCACGACTCCGCCGGCCGCGACCGTGGTGGGGTTGAGATAGCCGGAGTTGACGGACAGGTCGCGGCCGTACGGGGTGCGGGTGAGCAGCACCGGGAAGCGGCCGCCGGCATTCGGGCGGTAGACGGTCGAGCGCAGGACGACGCCGTCCCGCATCGTCGCCTCGACGTCGTTCTCGATCAGTACATCGTGTTTCACAGGTTCGGTCGCTTTCGACGGGAGGTGGGTCATTTGCCGAGGTCGGTGGTGCTGGTCCGGTAGGTTTCGCGGACCGTGAGGGTGGTGAGGGCGCTGACCAGGCAGCAGCCCGCGGTGAACGCGGCCACCGGTATCCAGCCGTTCGGTCCGGGCCGGACGAGGGTCGCGGCGATGGTGGGGGCGAATCCGGTGGCGACCAGGGCCAGCTGTCCGGAGATCGCCATGCCCGAGTACCGGATGCGCGTCTCGAACATCTCGGCGTACAGGGCGGGGCCGATGGCGTTGACGAGCGAGTAGCCGACCACCATCACGATGCACGCGGTGATCAGAATCAGGGCGGTCGAACGCTGGCTGATCGCCCAGAAGAACCCGGAGATGGAGACGGCGCAGACGAGGTTGCCGGTGATGAAGACCGGTTTGCGTCCGATCCGGTCGGCGAGAATGCCGGCGGCGGGTTGCGCGACGAGGGCGAGCGCGGCGGTGAGGACGGTGGCTCCCACCATGACGGTCCGGGACACACCGGCCTCGTGGGTGCCCCACGACAGGGCGAAGGCGCTGAAGATGGTGGACACCACCGCGAACAGCCCGCAGCCCACGACACGCAGCACGCTCGGCCAGTGGTCGCGGAAGATCACCTTCGCCGGCATCTCCGTCGGCCCGTCGGTGGACACGGCCTCCTCGAACACCTCGCTCTCGGGCAGCATCCGGCGGATCACGAGGCCGGCGAGTGCGACGAACATGCTGAGCAGGAACGGGATACGCCATCCCCAGTCGAGGAAGGCGTCCTCGGGCAGCCCGGAGAACACGAGGACCACCAGCGACGCCAGCAGCATGCCGGCAGCCGCACCGGTGTTCACCCAGCTCGCCGCGAGCGCGCGGCGGCCTGCGGGTGCGTGTTCGAGGGCCAGGGACGCCGCTCCTGCCGACTCGCCGGCTGCCGACGCGCCCTGGACGGCCCGGAGCAGGACCAGCAGGATCGGCGCCGCGACGCCGATCGCCCCGTAGGTGGGCAGGCAGCCGATGAGGGACGTGGCCACGCCCATCATCACGAGCGTCACCACCAGCATCCGCTTCCGTCCGAGTGTGTCCCCGAAGTGCCCGAAGACGAGGGCCGCGAGCGGCCGGACGACGTAGCCGATCCCGATGGTCGCCATCGACACGATGGTCCCCCAGAACGAACCGAGATCCGGGAAGAACAGGGTGTTGAACGCGAGCGCGGAGAAGGAGGCGTAGATGAAGAAGTCGTAGTACTCGAGTGTGCTGCCCACGAAGGAGGCCAGGGCGGCCCGGCGCGCGTGGGGCGACCGGGCGCTCGTGTCGGCGCGTGCGACGCGGCCGTCGAATGTGGAAGTCATGTGGTTCCTACCTGAAGGTGAAGGGCTTCCGGGAGTTCGGAGAGGCCTCGAGGTGGGTGCGACACCGGGGATCGGAAGTTGCCCAGGTCACATCCGTTGCCGCCGAGGGAGACTCTGCCAAAGAAACCGATCACCGTCCAAGAGCAGTATCGGCAGTGATTGATAACCGATCTTTATTACTCGTCGGAGACGGCGCCCGGCGTCGGCAGCACCTCGGCGGCGAGGTCGAGAACCGTCTGCACGACGGGCGACACGGGACGGTCCGACCAGGCCAGCGCCGCCCGCACTTCGAATCGCCCGGCGTCGAGGGGAATCAGCACCACCCGGTTGGGATACGTCTGCACGTCACCGGGCACGAGCGCGACGCCGACCCCCGCCGCGACGAGGGCGGTCAGGACGATGCCGTCGGTGGTCTCCTGCACGATGTTCGGGGTGAACCCGGCATCCCGGCACGCGGCGAGCAGATCCCGGCGGAGCGTGGATCCGGTGGCGGCGGGATTCGCGACGAACGCCTCCTCGCGCAGTTCCGCGAGATCGATCGACTTCCGTTCGGCGAGTGTATGATCGCTCGGGAGCAGCGCACTGAGGTACTCCACCGAGATCTGCCGCGTGAGCACGTGGGGGTGCGAGACCGCATCCGACACGATCCCGAGGTCCAGTTGCCCCTCCCAGATCTCGTCGAGGATCTGCCCGCTCACCGTCGCCCCCTCGAGAACGAGGTCGATCAGGGGGTACCGTCGGCGCACCGACCTTGCCAGAGAGGACAATTCGGTCTGTCCATAGGCCCCGCTGAAGCCGACCCGGACGCGGCCCTCGACCTTCGGATCCGCGATCACCGCGGCATCGACGGCGCGGTCGATGCCAGCGAGCGCGTCCTTGCACGGCTGCAGGAAGCGCTCGCCCGCCGCGGTGAGCCGCACCGAGCGCGTGGTGCGGTCGAACAGTTTCACACCGAGACGCTTCTCGAGTTGCTGCACCTGCTGACTCACCGCCGGTTGCGCGATGTGCAGCACCTCGGCGGCCCGGCCGTAGTTGAGTTCCTCGGCGACCGCCACGAACGACTTCATCCAGCGGATTTCCACGGCCGGTCAGTCCACCACGAACGCCGTGAGACGCACCTCGCCGGGCGGGGCCGGGGCGAGCAGGTCGGTCATCGTGGCCTACTCGGGAAGTGTGGGAAAGGCGATGCTCTGCAACGTGTCCCGCATCTGATTCACGACCGATTCGGGGATGCCCTCGAAATAGCGTCCGTGGGCGGCGTCGACCCGGGCCTTGGCGTCGTCGCGGAGCCGCCTGCCCTCGTCGGTCGCGGCGATCAGTTTGTTGCGGCGGTCGGAGGGATCGAGGGTGCGCACGACGAGTCCGCGTTCCTCGAGTTCGTCGACGAGCCCCACGATCTGGCTGGGGTCGAGGCCCATGGTGGCGGCCACCCCGCGCTGGTTGACGCCCTCGGCCTGTTCGCACGCGAGCACCAGGACCGAGTAGGACCGCACCCGCAGCCCGGTGGGAACGAGGGCCTTGTTCACCGAGCCCAGCACCATTCCGCCGACGCGGGAGAGCAGGAACCCGATGTCGTCCGATAACGCCTGCGCCTCTGCCATGCGACGACCCCCTTCCGATGAGTGTCGCTAGAGTAGCAGATCTTAATAATTGACTTTCTCAATCATCAATGATTACGTGTGATTCAGCGAACACGATCTCAGGAGAATCAGACATGGACCTCACCGACAAAGTCGCCGTCGTCACCGGCAGCGGACAGGGCCTCGGGCTCGCCTACGCCAAGGACCTGGCCCGCCACGGCGCCGCGGTCGTGATCAACGACGTCAACCAGGCCACCGCCGACGCCGCCGTCGCCGAGATCACCGCCGCGGGCGGCCGCGCCGTCGCCGTCGTCGCCCCGGTCGGCAGCACCGAGACCGCCCGGGCCCTCGTCACGGGCGCGGTCGACGCGTTCGGCCGGCTCGACGTCATGGTCACCAACGCCGGCATCCTCCGCGACAAGGTGCTGTGGAAGATGACCGACGACGACTTCGACGCCGTCGTCGGCGTGCATCTGCGCGGCACGTTCACCTGCGTCCGCGAGGCCGTCCTGCGCTTCCGCGAACAGGGCGACGGTGGTCGCATCGTCTGCATCGGCTCCCCCGCCGGCCAGCGCGGCAACTTCGGGCAGACCAACTACTCGGCCGCCAAGTCCGGCATCGTCGGCATGGTCCGCACCTGGGCGCTCGAACTCCGGCGCGCCGGCATCACCGCCAACGCCGTCTGCCCCGTCGCCGCGACCGCGATGACCGAGACCGTCCCGTTCCTCGCCCCCTACATCGAGGGCATGAAGAACGGCGAACCGCTGCCCGACATCATCCGCCGCGAGGTGGGGATGGGCACCCCCGACGACGCCGCGGGCATCATCTCGTTCCTCGCCTCCGACGCCGCAGCCGACATCACCGGACAGGCGTTCGCCGTCGGTGGCGACCGGCTCGCACTGTGGTCGCACCCCGAACTCACCGCCGTCGAGTACCACGACGGCGGCTGGTCGGCCGACGACATCGCGGCCCGGTGGGCTCGGACGTTCGGCGAGTCCGTCCAGTCCGTCGGCGAGGAGTTCCCCGAGGAGTTGATGGCGAAGTGAGCCGCTACGAGTACGGCATCGACTTCGACACGATCGATGCCATCGACATCCACACCCACGTCGAGATCGACGGCTGCGGACACCGGTCCCTCGACGACGAACTGATGGCCGCGTCCGAGAAGTACTTCAAGTCCGGCGAGGAACGCACCCCGTCCATCGACGCGATCGCCGACCACTACCGGGCCCGCAACATGGCGGCGGTCGTGTTCACCGTCGACGCCGCCTCCGCCAGCGGACACGCCGCGAACTCCGTCGAGGAGATCGCCGAGGGCGCCGCCCGCCACAACGACATCCTCATCCCGTTCGGCTCCGTCGACCCATGGCAGGGCAAGGCCGCCGTCCGCCGCGTCCACCGCCTCGTCGACGACTTCGGCGTCAAGGGCTTCAAATTCCACCCCAGCATGCAGGGATTCGAGCCGAACGACCGCCGGTTCTACCCGCTCTACGACGCCATCACCGAGGCCGGGGTCCCCGCCCTGTTCCACACCGGCCAGACCGGCATCGGCGCCGGCCTGCCCGGCGGACACGGCATCAAACTGCGCTACTCCGACCCGATGCTCCTCGACGACGTCGCCGCCGACTTCCCCGACCTCACCGTGATCATGGCCCACCCGTCGGTGCCGTGGGTCGACGCGCAGATCTCCATCGCCACCCACAAGGCGAACGTCTTCATCGACCTGTCCGGATGGTCGCCGAAGTACTTCCCGCCGCAGCTGGTCACGGCCGCCAACAGCATGCTCCGCGGCAAGGTGCTGTTCGGGTCCGACTTCCCCGTCATCCAGGTCGACCGCTGGATCACCGACTTCGAGAACCTCGACATCAAGCCGGAGGTCGCGCCGCTGATCTTCAAACAGAACGCCCTGCGTGTTCTCGGTATCAAAGACTAGGAGCCCTGACATGAGCACCACCGCCACCACCACCCGGGTCGCCACCCTCGCCGACCTCGCCGCACTCGAGGGCACGTCGCTGGGCACCAGCTCGTGGATCGACATCCCGCAGCAGCGGATCGACACGTTCGCCGACGCCACCGACGACCACCAGTGGATCCACGTCGACCCCGAACGCGCCCGGGCCGAGAGCCCGTTCGGCGGACCCATCGCCCACGGGTACCTCACGTTGTCGCTGATCATCCCCATGTGGGACGAGATCCTGACCGTCGACAGCGTGACCATGGCCGTCAACTACGGGCTGAACAAGGTCCGGTTCACCAGCCCCGTGCCCGCCGAAGGACGCGTCCGGCTCAGCGCGACGCTGCAGTCCGTCGAGGAACTGCCCAAGGGCGGCGTCCAGGTAACCGTCGCCGGTCAGATCGAACTCGAGGGCAGCGAGCGTCCCGCAGTAGTCGTCGAGGCCGTGTACCGCTTCTTCGAGTAGACCACCTGTGAGTACTTGTTAACCGCCCGACGTTAACAAGTACTCACGGGTTCTCTTCCTGCTCGCGCTCGGACGCGTTGCCTGCGATTCCCTTCGCCTCGCGTTCGGCCGCCAGCCGGTCTTCCATGTCGTCGACGAGGTCTGCGATCCGCTGGTGTTCGGGGAGCTGATCGTGTCGATCCGGATTCGCCTTCATCACGCTCCTTCCGCCGGGTGCGACGTGCCGCAACCTGCGACTCCTGGGCGCACAATTCGAACTGTACGCCGCGGGCCCGGCGGAAGCGGGCATTCGTGGCGGTACGAACTGGACGGCCGTCTTTCACAAATTTCGGACCACCGGCGAAACCCGTTGCCGAACAGCATCTTACAGGCTTCAAATCCCCCAATGCCGCACTGCGCAACGCCATTTCGGGTTCGACGCGAGCACCTCCACCGCGACGAGCAGGCGATGAATTCGATGCACAATCGACACCGTCTCGCGAGTACCCGCAGCCGGCACCTCGTACTCTGGACCGGTACCGCCCGAAGGAGGACCGATATGCCAGCAGTCACCACACCTCACATCTACGTTCATCGCGCCGGCGATCGGCTGAAAACCAAGATTTCCTGGTTGGATTCGAAGCACTCGTTCTCCTTCGGCCAGCACTACGACCCCGACAACACGCACCACGGACTGCTCCTCGTCAACAACGACGACACGGTGCTCCCCGGTCAGGGATTCGACACCCATCCACACAAGGACATGGAGATCGTCACCTGGGTGCTGCGCGGCTCGCTCGTCCACCAGGACTCGATCGGCCACTCCGGCATCATCTATCCCGGCCTTGCGCAACGCATGAGCGCAGGCAAGGGCATCATGCATTCCGAGAAGAACGACAGCTGGCGCCTCGCCGGCGAGCAGCACCACGAGCCGGTGCATTTCGTCCAGATGTGGGTGGTACCCGACGAACCCGGACTCGCGCCGAGCTACGAACAACTCGAGATCGAGGACGAGATCCTCAAAGGCGGGCTGGTGCCCGTTGCGTCCGGAATGCCGGAATACAAGGACAATTCGGCCATCCGGATCAACAACAAGCACGCGGCGCTGCATGTCGCGCGACTCTTCCCCGGCGCACCGGTGACCCTTCCCGAAGCGCAGTTCCTGCACGTGTTCGTCGCCCGGGGCACCGCGGAGATGGAGGGTGTCGGCACCCTGTACGAGGGCGACGCCGTCCGGTTGAGCGCCTCCGGTGGCCAGCAGATCTCCTCCCACTCCGGCGCCGAGGTGCTCGTCTGGGAGATGCACGCCCGCCTCGGCGGCTGAGTTCCCAGCAAGTTCACAGCCTGGCGGAACGCCGCGCGCAGGTTCGTGCGCCACGATCGAGGCACAGCCCGATCATGGAGAGGTACCCATAGTGAACAAGGACGTCGAGAAGAGCCGACTGCGCATCAGCCGCCGCCGCGCATTTGCGGTCGGGGGGACAGTGGGTCTGGGTGGGCTCATCGCCGCCTGCACCGGGAACGGGAGCAGCGGCACGTCGGCGTCGGCCACGTCGACCGCGGCCGCGTCGAGTGCGACGACGACGAGCGCCGACGCGGTGACGGCCCTGCTCGACCAGGCGCCGCAGTGCGTGATGGCTGTCGAGGAGACGCAGGGACCGTACTGGTTCGACGTCGACTCCATCCGCAGCGACATCCGCGAAGACCGGCCGGGAACGAACCTGCAGCTCGCACTGCGGGTGCAGGACCTGAAGAACTGTTCCGCGGACGGCTCCGCCGCGGTGGTGAACAACGCCGTCGTGGAGATCTGGCATTGCGACGCGGGCGGCGTGTACTCCGGCTTCGAGTCGGGTTCGAAGGCCGCCGACCTCGGCGGTAACGGCGCGCCCGCCGGAGCACCGCCGGCAGGCGGGCCCGGCGACGGTGGCCAGCCTCCGGCCGGAGGTCCGGGTGGCCCGGGTGGTGCGGGCCAAGGCGGTCCCGGCGGCGACATGTCCGGCGGTTCGGGTGAGACGTCCGACGGGTCCTACAGCGTCGGCGACAGCGAGGCCACCACCACGGACGACGGCACCTACCTGCGCGGCGCCCAGACGACGGACGCGAACGGCATCGCCCAGTTCACGACCGTCTTCCCCGGCTGGTACACCGGCCGGACCACCCACATCCACCTCAAGGTGCACATCGACAAGAAGACGGTGCTCACCACCCAGCTGTTCTTCGACGAGGCCCTGCTCGACGAGGTGTACGCGACGGCGCCGTACTCCGATCACACCGGCCGCGAAAACAACGTGACCAACGCCACGGACGGCATCTACGACGACGCCGGCCTGCTGACCGTCGCCACGCAGTCGGACGGCTACCTCGCGGCAATCAACCTCGGTATCGACGTCTGACCGCTCTCCGGTCCTGTGTTTCGCCCTGAGCGCAGTGGTGGACCTGTCGGCGCGGAACGGTGTAAGGATGGAACGCATGACCACGGCTCAGCGCTCCGGCATCGACCTCACCCACCTCGACAGCGACACCCGCGCCCAGGACGACCTGTTCGTCCACGTGAACGGCAAGTGGATCGACGACTACGAGATTCCCGCGGACCGGGCGATCGACGGCGCGTTCCGCACGTTGTACGACAAGGCCGAGGTCGACGTCCAGAACATCATCGAGGAGGCGGCGGGCTCCGGCGCGACACCGGGGACCGACGCGCAGCGCATCGGCGATCTGTACGG
Source organism: Rhodococcus sp. T2V (assembly GCF_029269925.1). Lineage (NCBI taxonomy): Bacteria > Bacillati > Actinomycetota > Actinomycetes > Mycobacteriales > Nocardiaceae > Rhodococcus > Rhodococcus sp. T2V. The sequence goes on along the minus strand of NZ_JARJBD010000009.1, from coordinate 28,139 downwards.
CAGCTTCATGGACGCGGAAGTCGTGGAGGCGGCGGGGCTCGCTCCGATCGCCGGCGAGCTCGCCGACGTGGCCTCGGCCGCCGACCGCTCCGCCCTCGCCGCCGTCATTGGCCGCCTGCAGCGCACGGGGGTCGGCGGCGCCGTCGGTCACTACGTCGACACGGACGCCAAGAACTCCGCGCGCTACCTCGTCCATTTCAGTCAGGCCGGCATCGGGCTGCCCGACGAGTCGTATTACCGCCAGGACGATCACGCGGAGATCCGCACCGCGTACGTGGAACACATCGCGAAGATGTTCGCCCTGGCCGGTGTCGACTACGACGCGCAGCGGGTGTTCGACCTGGAAACGAAGATCGCGGCAGGCCATTGGGACGTCGTGAAGCGTCGCGACGCCGAGCTGAGCTACAACCTGCTCACCCTCGATCAGCTGCCTGCCGGGTTGGACTGGTCTTCGTGGATCGGCGCGCTCGGGGGCACGTCGGAGCAGTTCGCCGAGATCGTGGTCCGCCAGCCCGACTACCTCACCACCCTGACCGGGCTGTGGACGTCCGAGGACCTCGACGACTGGAAGGCGTGGGCGACGTGGAACGTCATCCGCTCCCGCGCCCCGTATCTCACCGAGGCGCTGGTCGAGGAGAATTTCGCGTTCTACGGGAAGACGCTGACCGGCGCCGAGGAGATTCGTGAGCGCTGGAAGCGCGGCGTGTCCCTGGTCCAGGATCTGCTGGGCGAGGCGGTCGGGAAGCTGTACGTCGAGCGGCACTTCCCGGCGGACGCGAAGGCCCGCATGCAGGAACTCGTCGCGAATCTGCAGGAGGCGTACCGGCGCAACATCACCGACCTGGACTGGATGAGCCCGGAGACCCGGCAGGCGGCGCTGCGCAAGCTGGAGAAGTTCACGCCGAAGATCGGGTACCCCGACAAGTGGCGCGACTACTCGGCCGTCACCATCTCCCGCGACGACCTGGTCGGCAACTACCGCAGCGGCTACGCGGCGGAGTACGACCGCGATCTCGCGAAGCTCGGCGGCCCGGTCGACCGCGACGAGTGGTTCATGACACCGCAGACGGTCAACGCCTACTACAACCCGGGTATGAACGAAATCGTCTTCCCCGCAGCCATTCTGCAGCCGCCGTTCTTCGACGCCGCGGCCGACGACGCCGCCAACTACGGCGGGATCGGTGCCGTCATCGGTCACGAGATCGGCCACGGCTTCGACGATCAGGGCGCCAAGTACGACGGCGACGGCAACATGATCGACTGGTGGACCGACGACGACCGGACCGAATTCGGCAAGCGCACGAAGGCGCTGATCGAGCAGTACAACGCGTTCGAGCCGAAGGCGCTGCCCGGGCACACGGTGAACGGCGAGTTCACGATCGGGGAGAACATCGGCGACCTCGGTGGCCTGTCCATCGCCATCGCCGCGTACCGGATCGCGACGGACGGGTCCGAGCCGGAGGTCCTCGACGGCCTGACCGGGATCCAGCGGGTGTTCTTCGGCTGGGCGCAGGTGTGGCGCACGAAGGCCCGGGACGCGGAGGCGCTCCGCCGGCTCGCCGTCGACCCGCACTCGCCGCCGGAGTTCCGCTGCAACGGCGTGATCCGCAACCTGGACACGTTCCACGACGCGTTCGACGTCCAGCCCGGTGACGCCCTGTATCTGGATCCCAGCGAGCGCGTCAAGATCTGGTAGCGCGGCTACCGCAGACGGTCGCCCGTCGCCGCGGAGAAGAAGTACACCTCGCCGGGCTTCGGCTGCAGGTGCAACCTCTCCCCCGCGGCGACGGTGCGGGTGCGGTCCACCCGCACCACCACCTTCCCGGACGTGCCGGACGCGTACACGAACGACTCGGCACCGAGTTCCTCGAGCAGGTCGGTCTCGACGGTGTACGAGTCCTTGCGCCACGACCCGACCAGCGTCCACGACTCCGGGCGCACTCCGACGATCACGGAGCCGTCCCCGATCGCCGAGTGCGGCACGGGAATACGCAGGTCGCCCAGTTCGGCGACACCGTCCCGGATCGGGGTGTCCATGAGGTTCATGCCCGGGGAGCCGATGAACCCGGCGACGAACGTGTTGACCGGGTTGTCGTACAGATCGCGTGGCCGGGCGACCTGCTGGAGGCGGCCGGCCTGCATGACCGCCACCCGGTCGCCCATCGTCATGGCCTCCACCTGGTCGTGGGTGACGTACACGGTGGTCGTGCCGAGCCTGCGCTGCAGCCCCGCGATCTGCGAGCGGGTACTCACCCGCAGCGTGGCGTCGAGGTTGCTCAGCGGTTCGTCCATGCAGAACACCTTGGGGTGCCGCACGATGGCGCGGCCCATCGCGACCCGTTGGCGTTGCCCGCCGGACAGTTTCGCCGGTTTGCGACCGAGCAGCGGTTCGAGTTCGAGCATCCGCGCCGCTTCCAGCACCCGCGCGGTGCGTTCCGCCTTTCCGACGCCGGCGTTGCGGAGCGCGAACCCCATGTTGTCGGCGACGGTCATGTTCGGGTACAGCGCGTAACTCTGGAACACCATGGCCACGTCCCGCGCCCGGGGCGGCAGCGCGGTGACGTCGGCGCCGCCGATCTCGATGCGGCCGGCCTCGACGGCTTCGAGGCCGGCCAGCATCCGCAGGCTCGTCGACTTGCCGCACCCGGACGGACCCACGAGGACGAGGAACTCGCCGTCCTCGATGTCGAGGTCCAGCCGATCGACCGCGGGTCGGTCGGCTCCGGAATAGCGGTGGGTGACACCCGCGAACTGCACGTTGGCCATGGATGTTCCTTCTCCTCCTACTGGGGCAGTTTGGGGGTGATCTGGCGGTCGACGATCTGCTGGAGTTGCTCCCCGACACCGGCGAACGTCGTCGCCACGTCCGCGTTCTGCAGCGCGATCTGTTCGAGTCCGGTGCCGATGATCTGGTCGCCGCCGGGCACGAACACCCGGGCGTAGTCCTGCGATCGGGTCTTCGCGAGCTGGTCGACGGCGGTGCGCGCGTTGGGGTTCGCGTCCAGGTACGCCTTCATGGCCGGGTCCTCGACCGCGGATTTGCGGACCGGCATGTACCCGACGTTCTGCGAGAAGTACGCGGTGTTCTCGCCGTTGGTCACGAAGTCGATGAACGTGAGCGCGTTCGTCTTCCGCTCGTCGGAGATTCGCGCCGGAATCGCGAGGCCCGCGCCGCCGGTCGGGCAGCCCGGCGCGCCCGACGCGGGGAGGAAGGCGGTGCCGAAGTCGAATGCGGCCGACTTGGTGATCCCCGACAGGTCGCCGGTCGAGGCGATCGTCGACGCGAGGATGCCCGCCCCGAACTCGTTGGCGATGTCGCTCGACACCGCCGCATATTTCTTCGTGTGGATCATGTCCTTCAGGAAGGTCCCCGCGGCAAGGGTCCTCTCGTCGCCGAACTTCAGGTCCCACTGGTCCGAGTACGCCCCGCCGAACGTCCAGACCGGTCCCTCGAACGTCCAGCCGAGGTAGTTCTTGGCGTCGCCCCAGCCGTGGGCCAGCTTGCCGCCGCCGATCACCCGCTGCAGTTCGGGACCCCATTCGTCGAACTCCTGCCAGGTGGCGGGACCGCGGTCGGGCAGGCCCGCCTGCGCCCAGACCTGCTTGTTGTAGTAGAACAGCGGCGTCGACCGCGCGTACGGGAGGGCGTAGTGCTTCCCCTGGAACAGGTAGTCGGCGAGCAGGGAGTCGACGTAGTCGGAGGTGTCGACCCCGACCTCGCCGAACAGCCCGTCGAGTGGTTCGACGGCACCGGTCAGGGCGTAGTTGAACCACCACACGTCCGACAGCACCACGACGTCGGGCAGTGCGCCGCCCGACAGTGCCGCGTTGAACTTCTGCGACACCTCCTCGTAGTTCTTCCCGGCGTCCACGAGGTCGACGGTGAGGCCGGGGTGCGTCGCCTGGAAACGGTTGATCAGTTCACGTTCGACGTCCTGGGACTTGCCCGGGTGGTTGGACCAGAACGTGATGGTGTTCGGGTCTCCCGCCGCCCCGGATGCCGCCGACGAGCCCGAACCCGAGCCCGCGCAGGCCGTGAGCGCGGTGCCGGCTGCCACCGCGCCCGCGAGCCCGAGGAATCCCCGGCGATTCATCCGATTCATGTCTCTCCTCGTGTCCGCTATCCCTTGACCGCACCCGACGTGAGGCCGTTGATCATGTGCCGTTGCAGCACAAGGAAAACCGCGAGGATCGGCAGCATCGTGAGCACCGTCCCCGCCATGACCGGACCCCAGTCGGTGAGCCCGTCGTTGTTCTGCAGCTGGGTCAGCCCGATCGGCAGCGGCGCGACGGATGCGTCGTCGGCCATCAGGAACGGCCACAGGTATTCGTTCCATTCGGTGACGACGGTGATGATCGCGAACGCCACCATGGTGGGGCCGGACACCGGCAGGACCACGCGCCCCAGCAATCGGAAGTGGCCGGCGCCGTCCATCCGGGCGGCCTCGATGATCTCGGTGGGTATCGACAGGAAGTGGTTGCGCATCAGGAACGTTCCGAACGCGACGCCCGCGAGCGGAACGATGATGCCGTGGAAACTGTTCCGCCAACCCCATTCGGCGACGAGTGCGTAGTTGGAGATGACGGTGATCTGGTTGGGCACCATCAACGCGGCGATGATGCCCAGGAACACGACGTTCTTGCCCGGGAATCGCAGGAACACCAGTCCGTAGGCGCTGAGGACGCCGAGGGTGAATTTCACGGCGGACAGCACTCCGGTGATGATCAGCGAGTTGCGCAGGAACGTCCGGAAGGGCACCGACGTGGTGGCCTCCGAGTAGTTCTCGGGATGAAAGGTCCCGGGCCACCACGTGACCGGAAGGGTGTAGATGTCGGGGCGATCCTTGAACGACGTCATCATGATCCAGTACAGCGGCAGCGCCACCGTCACCAGCACGGCCACCATCGCGGCGTAGCCCAGCGCCGTCACGAGCGCTTCCCGCCTGCGATGATCGCGGGTCGCGTCCGCCGCCGGCGGCGCCTCCGCGCTGCGCCGCTCACGCACGGCTCCCGCGGTCACCGGCCGTCCCCGCGATCCATGATCCGCACCTGGTAGACGGTGATTCCGAGCAGCACCAGGAACATGATCGTGGCGACGGTGGCGCCGTACCCGGCCCGGAAGTTGCGGAACGACTCGTTGTAGACCTGGTAGACCATCGTGGTGGTGCCGGTGCCGAGCGGGCCGCCCCTGGTCATCACGTTGATGATGTCGAACACCTGAAGCGAGCCCAGCATCACCGTGATCGAGAGGAAGTAGGTGGTCGGACGCAACTGCGGGAGAACGACGCGGCGGAACGTCGTCCATCCGCTCGCCCCGTCGATCTCCGCGGCCTCCGCCAGTTCGCGTCGTGTACCCTGCAGTGCCGCAAGGTAGATCACGAACGTGTAGCCGAGGTTCTTCCACATGTAGGTGACCGTGACCATGACCAGCGCCCAGTGCGGATCCTGGTAGAAATCGGGCACGGAGTCGACCCCGACGCGGTGCAGGAGGTCCTGGATCAGCCCGAACCGGGGATCGAACACGAACTGGAACGCCACCCCGATCGCGGCGCCCGAGATGACGAACGGCGCGAAGATCGCCGAGCGAACAAGATTGCGCCCGTGCAGCTTACGGTCCAGCAGCACGGCGAGCGCGAGACCGGCGACCATCGATCCCACCACGGTCGCGGCCGTGAACACGACGGTATTGCCGACGATCTGCCAGGTATCGGGGCGGCCCCACCACTCGCGGTAGTTGCCCAGGCCGACGAACGTGGCGGCAGGATCGGCGATGTTCCAGTCGAAGAACGACAGCCGGATGTTGTCGACCAGCGGGCGGTAGGTGAACAGAACGAGCAGAACCAGATTGGGGCCCACCAGCGCCGCGAACAGCGCGTAGTCCCGCCACGGACGCCCGAGGAATCCCTGCTTTCCCGGCGACGGCAGGGTTCGTTCCGGACTCGATCTCACTTCGGCAGTCTGACGACCGATGACGAATAGCCGGTGAATTGCCGTAGCCCGCACATTGAACTGTGCGGGCTACGGGAGAATGCGGGTTCGGATCAGGTCAGCGGTTCCAGTCGCCGAGACCGTCGGAGCCGCTCAGCGTGCCGCCCGCGGTGTTCTGCACGACGACGGCGTCACCCTTCTTCGAGTTCTCGTAGAACCACTTGGCGTCCTCGGTGCTGACGTTGAGGCAGCCGTGGCTGACGTTCGTGTTGCCCTGGGCGTTCACCGACCACGGCGCGGCGTGGACGAAGATGCCGCTGTACGACATGCGGGTGGCGTACTCGACGTACGTGCGGTAGCCCTCGGCGGAGTCGACCGGGACACCGTACGTGGAGGAGTCCATGTACATGTCACGGAACTTGTCGCCGATGATGTACGTGCCGTTCGGCGTCTCGTGATCGACCTTGCCCATCGACGTCGGCATGGTCTTGACCACCTCGCCGTTGCGGGTGACGGTGATCTGCTTGGTGTTGTCGTCGGCGGTCGCGACGAACGCGTCACCGATGGTGAACGTGGAGTGCGCGTCGCCGGCGTCCACGGTGACCTCGGTGTTCGCGGGCCAGAACTCGGTGGGCTTCCAGCGCACCTGGCTGTCGTTGATCCAGTAGAAGCCGCCCTCGACCGGCTGGCTGGGGGTGACCTTGATGGCCTTCTCGGCGGCGGCGCGGTCGCCGATGGCCTCGTTGAAGCGGATGATCACCGGTTGCGCGACACCCACGACCTCGCCCGCACCCGGGTTGAGGGACGGCGCCGAGAAGTTCGCGGGCGCCGGCGCCGGTTCGGGCAGCGGGAGCTGCGGCGCGCCGGGCAGACCGGGCAGGGTGGGAAGACTCGGAATCTCCGGTCCACCGGGAAAGAGCGGCGCGGCCTGCGCGGCCCCGACCAGCGCAGTTCCGGAGACGACCGCCCCGGTCAGTGCGACAGCGACGCGTGACGACCAGATTCCTGACTTGCCCATATGACCACTCTCGTTCGACGACGTGTACAACGCGCGTCCCCGACGGACCTATCAATCGCGCACTGCCATTAACACACATCATCCGGCCGCGAGCAATTTGCCCGCAATCGTTGCCGCTCCGGGGCCTGCGGGCAGTCGGTGTCACCGAGTGGTCAAGAAGCGCTCACGATCAGGTCTCGGCGCGGGCGGCGGCGAGCATGCTCTCGATGGTGATCAGCTTCGTACGGGTGCGGCCCGCCGCTTTGCCCGCGGCGCGCTCGGTCTTGTCGATCCGCTGCCAGCCTTGGAAGTCGACGGCGTCCGGGACACGCTCGGCGATCAGCCGGTCGAGACCTTCACGGTCGGCGGGTGCGTCGAGCCGCCCGGCGGAGAAGTCGTCGATGAGCATCCTGACCGTCTCCGCGGAGCAGTACTTGTTGGTGCCGATCACGCCCGTCGGCCCGCGCTTGATCCACCCCGCGACGTATACGCCGGGTACCGGCGCACCGGTCTCCGGATCGATCACCCGCCCGTTCTCGTTGGGGATGACGCCGCGCCGGTCGTCGAACGGGATGCCGGCCACCGGCTGCCCGCGGTAGCCGATCGAGCGCAGCACCAGGCCGGTGTCCAGCGTCGAGGTGTGGTCGGACGGTTTGGCGCTGAGCCTGCCGGACGCGTCCGCGACCATCTCGTTCTTCGCGATGCGCACCGATTCGACGGCGTCGGTGCCCAGAATTTCCACGGGCGAGGTCAGGAAGCGCAGCACGATCCGCTTCTTGGCCGGATCGGCGGTGCGCCGGGCGAACTCCTCGACCTGGCGCACCTTGTGGCGCTGCCACGGCTCCGCGTCGTCGCCGTCGACGAATGCTCGGCTCGCCGGGTCCAGCACCGCTTCCTCCGGGTCGACGACGATGTCCACGTTCGGCATGCGCCCGAGCGCCAGGAGTTCGGGGTTGGTGTAGGCGGCCTGGGCGGGGCCCCGGCGGCCGAGGATGACGACCTCGCGGATGTTGCTCGCCCGCAGCGCCTCGAGGGCGTGGTCGGCGAGATCCGTCGTGGCCAGGATCTCCGGGTCGGTGACGAGGATGCGGGCCACGTCGAGTGCCACGTTGCCGTTACCGACGATGACGGCCCGCTCCCCAGACAGGTCGAACGTGCGGTCGGCGTAGTCGGGGTGCCCGTTGTACCAGGCCACGAACTCGGTGGCGGCGTGGCTGCCGGCGAGATTCTCGCCGGGAATGCCCAGTTCGCGGTCGCCTGCCGCGCCGACCGCGTAGATGACGGCGTGGTGGTGCGCGAGCAGTTCCTCGTGGGTCACGTCCGTGCCCACGTTCACGTTGAAGTGGCAGTGCACCGTCCGCTTGCCGACCACCGAACGGAACTGGTCCGTGACGCCCTTGGTGCCCGGATGATCCGGGGCCACGCCTGCGCGCACCAGCCCGTACGGGGTGGGCAGACGGTCGAAGATGTCGATCTCGACGCGGGGCTTCGCGGTCAGTTCCATCGCGGCGTAGCAGGCGGCCGGACCCGACCCGACGACCGCGACGTGGAGCGTGCCGAGGGCTGCGTCGATCTGCGGCAGCTTCAGCGGCTCGGGCCAGTCGGGGCCGATCGGGTGCTTGGTGTAGTACTGCGCGTTGATGTCGAGGTACGGCTCGTCGACCTCGTCGAGGTCGTTCTCCGCGTAGATGGCCTCCACCGGGCATTCCTCGACGCAGGCCCCGCAGTCGATGCAGGTGTCCGGGTCGATGTACAGCATTTCCGTGCTCGCGAACGGCTTCTCGTCCGGTGTGGGATGGATGCAGTTGACCGGACAGACGTCGACGCACGACGCGTCGTTGCAGCACGGCTGCGTGATCACATATGCCACGGTTCTCCCCTACCTGAGTACGCGCAGTCCGAAGTCGAGATGTGACCCCAGACTATAACGTGTTCCACTTTTGTGCGAGAACCGTGCGCGAGGTCAGACCGTGTCGCCCGGCTCTACCCGGAATCCGACCTTCACCGTGACCTGGTAGTGCGCGATGGCGCCGTTCTCGACGTGGCCCCTGGTCTCGACGACCTCGAACCACTCGACGTTCCGCACGGTGTCGTTGGTCCGCGCGATCGCGTTCTTGATGGCCTGATCGGTGCCGTCGCTCGACGAACCGACGACCTCGACAACTCGGTACACGTGATCACTCATCGGGTTTCCTTTCGTGGGTTACTTGCCGTTCCGGACGATCGCCTGTGCCTCGACACCGAGCCGGGCCAGACGAAGATCACCGAGAGCCGTGAGGGAACTGCCGAGGCGGTTGGTGACGAACCCCAGCGACAGTCCGCTGTCGAGGTCCGCGTAGGCGCCGGACCCGCCGACCCCGTAGTGCCCGATCGCGTTCCGTGGTTGTTCCCGGGACGCGAGGATCGGCCGGTGGTAGCCGAGCGACCACAGCGGCCGGATACCGAGGACGTAGTCGCGGTCGCGGGTCTGCACCTCCGACATCCGCGCGATGGTCGACTTGCGCAGGAACCGGCGTCCGTCCAGCCTGCCCCCGTTCGCGATGGCGCCGTACATCCGCGCGAGCGCCCGCGCACTGAACACGCCGTTCCAGCCGGGCATCACCGCGTCGTGCACCGCCGGGTTCCGTACCAGCACGTCGAATCCCTGCGGCATCGCCGCCTCGGCCAGCCCGCGGGTAGGGCCGACGAGCGAGAGCACGTTCGAGGTGAGCTCCCAGTTGAGGCCGGCCGGGTTGATGTGCGGGAACAGCTTCGCGATCCGTGGACGGTGCTGTCCGGGAACCTGATACCAGAAGTCGTCGACACCGAGCGGTCCCGCGATTTCGTCCTGCACGACCTGGACGAACGGTTTTCCGGCGACGCGGGCGATCAGTTCGGCCACCAGCCACCCGTAGGTGACGGCGTGATACCCGGGGCCGCGCAGCCTGCGCGGATCCGCCGGGGCCGCCGCGAGGGCCTCCACGACGGCGTCGTATTCGAGGAGATCGAGCGGGCTCCGCATCAGCCCCCGGACCTTGTGCAGTCCGGCCCGGTGGGTGAGGACGTCGCGGACGGTGATGTCGGCTTTGCCTGCCGCACCGAATTCGGGCCAGTAGCGCGCCACGGGCGCGTCGTAGTCGATCAGCCGGCGTTCGGCGAGCCGGTGGACGACCGTGCTGGCCACGCCTTTTCCGGTCGAGAACGACAGTGCGACGGTGTCACGGTCCCAGCGGCGGTCGCGGTCTGCCCAGCCCGCCCAGATGTCGAGGACCTTCTCGCCCCGGAAGTACGCGGTGAGTGCCCCGCCGCCGTGCTGAGGTTGCCGGTACATCGCGAAGAACCGGTCCGCGAGCGGCAGGAACCGCGGATCGACGTGCAGTTCCGTCCGTGGCACGGACGCGGGCCGGGAAACTCGAACGCTGGTCGTCATCGACCACCTCCGATCTCGCTGCCGTAAGTCCTACGGCAGTGCGTCAGCCCATTGTGACTACCGTCACCATACGACGCGGACCGGGGTGCCGTTCAGGGAAGCCGCCACACAGTTGTGCCGTCGCTCAGACATGCTTGACCTGCAAGGAAATTGATGGCCAGCGAGGGACCGGCCGCGCACACCACGCCTTTGGCCGGATCCGCGACGAGCGCCTGCCCACCGGGACCGCTCAGCACCAGCGCCGGGCCGACGCTGTCGACCGTTCCGATGGCGACGCTCTCGGGCCCGACCGCGACCGCCGCGACGGCGCCGCGGCGTGCCTCTGCCGCGCCGACACCGCCGCCCAGTCCGGCGCCGAGCGCCGCTCCCGCGTGGGCCGCGTCGGCGAAACCGACACCGTCGGTGCCGAAGGCCGCCGAATTGCTGCTGGTGTCGGCGTTGGCCCCGCACGCGGTGCGGTCGACGACCGTCGTGTGACCCCGGCCCGGTGGGGACACACAGGAGAGGGAGACGGCCGACGCGGTGGCCGGCGCGATCATCAGAGTCCCGAGTGCCGTCGCGACGACACCGAGGACGAGTCCGGCAGTACGAACCGTCTTACGTTCCATGGCGACCTCACATTGTTCCCGACCCGACCGTCCCGAGCCTACGTGAGCGCCGGCTATTTGCGGTCTCGGTCCCGACTCGGTTGTACCCGCTTGGGTTCCCCCGGCATTTTGGGGTAATTGGGTGGGTACGGGAGATCGCCGAGGCCGTTCGCGGTGTCCCGTTCCGCCATCTCCAGCAGCACGTCGAGGGATTGCGCCACGTCACCCATGGTCGCCATCGGGTCGCCGCGTTTCTCGAGCAGCGCGGGGACGGTCGCGATGGTGAAGTCGTCGGGGTGGACGTCGACGAGTTCCTCCCAGGTGACCGGCGTCGACACGGTCGCGATCGGCGTCTTGCGGGCCGAGTAGGCGGACGCGATGGTCTTGTCCCGGGCGTTCTGGTTGAAGTCGAGGAAGATGCGCTCGCCCCGCTCCTCCTTCCACCAGGACGTGGTGGCCCGGTCGCCGCTGCGCCGCTCGATCTCCCGGGCCAGGGCGATGCCCGCGCGCCGCACCTCGATGAAGTCCCAGCGCGGCTCGATGCGGAGATACACGTGCAGGCCGCGGCCGCCCGAGGTCTTGGGGTAGCCGATCAGACCGAGTTCGTCCAGCAGCGGCCGGAGCACGTCCAGCGCGACCGCCCGGGCGTCGTCGAATCCGGTGCCGGGCTGCGGGTCCAGGTCGATGCGCAGTTCGTCGGGGTGATCGACGTCGGGGCACCGCACCGCCCACGGGTGGAACGTGATGTTGCCGAGGTTCGCCGCCCACACGATGTTCGCGGCGCTGCGCACCCGGAGCACGTCCGCCTTGCGGCCGGACGGGAACGTGACCTCGCACGAGTCGACGTGGTCGGGGCGCTTCGCGGGCACCCGCTTCTGGTAGATCTCCTCGCCCTCGATCCCGTCCGGGAACCGTTGCAGGTGCGTCGGCCGATCGAACAGGGCGCCCAGCAGCGCACCGCTGCACGCCACCGTCCGGTAGTACTCCACCAGGTGCCGCTTCGTGCCGCCGTCGGCACCGAGTTTCGGGTAGTAGATCTTGTCGGGACTCGACAGCCGCACGGCGACGCCGTCGACGTCGAGTTCTTCGGCAGGACTCGCCATCTAGGAACCTCCGGCCAGGACGTCGGCAAGGTCGTATCGCACCGGGACCTCCAATTGTTGGAACGTGCACTCGTCGGGCGCCCGGTCCGGACGCCAGCGCAGGAACCGCGCGGCGTGCCGGAACCGCGCACCCTCCATCTGGTCGTACGCCACCTCGACGACGCGTTCGGGGCGCAGCGGCACCCAGGTCCGGTCGTTTCCGGACTGCCACCGCGTCGGCGCCCCGTCCGCGACGACGTCGTCGCCGACGCGCAGTTCGTCGAGTTCGGCGAGCAGTTCGATCCGCCGCGCGGCCGTGAACGCCGACGCCCCGCCGACCATCGCCATCTGGTCGCCGTCGTACAGTCCGAGCAGCATGGACCCGATCCCCGGCTGACTCTTGTGCGGGCGGTATCCGATGACGACGCAGTCGGCGGTGCGGGCGTGCTTCACCTTCACCATCTCTCGCTTGTTCGGCAGGTACGGGCCCACCAGCTTCTTCGCCACCACCCCGTCGAGACCGGCCCCCTCGAACGCCTCGAACCACTCCGTGGCCGTCGCGCTGGATTCGGTGGCCGCGGTGACGTGGCAGGAGGGCCCGCCGCCGACGGTGCCGACGAGTTGCGCGCGGCGCACGGAGAAGTCCTCCCGGCTGAGGTCGCGGTCGCCCAGGGCCAGCAGATCGAACGCGACGAACTGGGCCGGGGTCTTCTCCGCCAGCATCGTCACCCGGCTCTCCGCGGGATGAATGCGCTCCGACAACGACTCCCAGTCGAGGCGGGTGCGGCCGTCGATGTTGCGCGGGACGACGAGTTCGCCGTCCACCACGCACCGCTCGGGCAGTTCGTCCTTCACGGCGCGGACGAGTTCGGGAAAGTACCGGGCCAAGTCTTTTCCGCCGCGGGAACCGAGCACCACCTCGTCGCCGTCCCGGAAGACGAGGGTGCGGAACCCGTCCCATTTGGGTTCGTACAACCAGGCGGGCCCGGACTCCGGTTGCGCCGGAACGGACGACGCAGCCTTCGCGAGCATCGGCTGTAACGGGGGCATCACGGGGAGGTCCACCCGTCCATACTGTCATCACAATTGGCAAATCGGACAGCGATGTAATCAAATAATGCGCGACACGGCAATCGCGGTGGACACGGTCGAGGTGGCAACGGTCATCTCAGAGGCACGGGTGGCGGGACGTCACCCGACGGAGGGGTCAGACATGACAGGGTTAGTTCGGCGGGTGTGTACCGCGGTCGTCGCGTTGTCGGCGACGGCAGTTCTGGTGACAGGGTGTGGTTCGGACACGACGCCCACCGCGGTGCCGGAGTCGGGTGCCTCCGCGGCCACCTCGTCGACCACCGTGATCGACGGGCAGGAAGGCGAGGACGCGGGCGGCGACGTCGACTTCGAGGTCGCGATCGGTGAGTGCGTGAAGCTCGGCGGCACCGTCACCGACGCCGAGATCGACAAGGCGGTGTGCGGCAGCCCCGATTCGAACTACAAGGTGATCGCGAAAGCCGCGAAGAACAGCCAGTGCATCAGCGACGCCGACTCCTACTACTACGAAACCCTCGGCGGCATCGAGCAGGGCGCGATCTGCCTCGACGTGGACTGGGTGATCGGCGGCTGCATGGACGTCGGCGGCGAGGACCCCGCGCGCATCGAGTGCGGTGACACGACGGCCGTCGACGGGGTGAAGGTGACGGAGATCGTGCAGGGCGCCACGTCCGTGGACTCGTGCAGCACGTCGTCCAACGGCTACGAATACTCCGAACGCAAGTTCGTCGTCTGCGTCGACGAACTCTGACGGCGGGCGCAGGCCGGCCGCGGGTTCCGCCCGCGGCCGGCCTCGCTCACAACCAGCCCCGGCGTTTGAAGATCGTGTACAGCCCGGCGCAGGTGAGCATCATCAGCGACAGGGCGAACGGATACCCGCCGACCCAGTGCAGTTCGGGCATGTGGTCGAAGTTCATGCCGTACACGGTTCCGATCAGGGTGGGCGCGAAGAGGATTGCCGCCCACGCCGACACCTTCTTGATCTCTTCGTTCTGCGCGTAGCTGGCCTGGGTCAGGTTGCGCATCTCCTCGTTCTGCTCCTGCGACACCAGGGTGGCGTTGACGGTGAGGATGTTCCCGAGCAACTGACGGAACCCGTCCGCCCGCTCCACGACGACCGTCGCGTGGTCGGTGACGTCACGCAGATAACGCTGCAACTCCTCGTCGGTGTTGTACTTCTCGAAACCCTGCGACAACCCCCGCAGCATTCCGAGCAACGGCCTTGTGGCCCTCTGGAATTCGATGACCTCACGGGTGAGTTCGTAGATGCGCCGCGACACGCCGGGCGCCCCGCTGAACACCTCGGTCTCGATCTCGTCGATGTCGTTCTGCAATCCGGCCACCACCGGCGCGTACCCGTCGACCACGGCGTCGAGGATGGCGTAGAGCACGGCCTCGGGGCCGAGCCGGAGCAGGTCCGGGTTGCTTTCCATCCGCCTGCGGACCGCCGACAGGTCGGGGGATTCGCTGTGCCGGACCGTGAGCACGAACGTCGGACCGCAGAAGACGTGCAGCTCACCGAATTCGACGCGCTCGGTCTCGTCGCAGTACCGCGCGGCGCGGAGCACCACGAACAGCGTCTTGCCGTAACGCTCCAGCTTGGGCCGCTGGTGGGCGACGATGGCGTCCTCGACGGCCAGCTCGTGCAGGTCGAATTGCTTTGCCGCCGCATACAACTGGGCGTCGTTGGGCCGATACATCCCGATCCACGCCATCGACGCCGCATCGGGAAGGCTCGCGAGCGCCTCCGACAGCGTGGCCGGACTGGCCGTCTTCCGGCCGTCGCGGTAGACGGCGCTGTTGACCACCGTTTCCTCCGCCGGCGTCGGCTCGACGGGGCGCCGCGTGACGGCGTGACCGGCGTCCGCGTCGGACACACCGGCGGAGCGACTGGGCAGGAGGGAACGGATCGGGCGCAACTGAGGCATGGCACGGGGCTTTCGAGGGAAAAGGGCAGCGCGGGACGGCGCTGAGGAACACGGACCGTGAAACCGCGCACCTACCGGTGGGACGGTTTCAGTTGGTACTGGGAGGTTGGCTTCTCATCGGATGCCACACCTCCTTACCCTCTCGCACTCTTCCCTCGAAAGAACGCTCTCTCGAGATAACACAGTTCACGACCTCGGCGAACTGCAGACCGCAGGACACGATACCCCCGGCGACCGGCCACGACAACCTGGGATCCCCGCCGTGTCGGTCCCGGATCCGGCGCCTCCCGCGGCAGATACTGGGCGCGCACCGAATCACCACCGAGAGGCCCCCATGACCAGCTGGTCGGACAGACCGATCTGCGCGTTCGATCTGGAGACGACGGGGCCCGACCCCACCGACGCCCGCATCGTCTCCGCGTGCATCGCCGTCGTCGACGCTCACCACCTCGAGTCGCGCACCTGGTTGCTCGACCCCGAGGTTCCCATCCCGCAGGGCGCGACGGACGTGCACGGCATCTCCACGGAGTACGCCCGGACCCGCGGGCAGGACTACGCCACCGGGTACGGCGAGATCCGCGACGCCCTGTACGACGCGTGGACCCGGGACCACGCCGTCGTCGCGTTCAACGCGTCCTACGACCTGACCGTCATGCACACCGAGGGTCTGCGGCTCGGGCTGCCCGACCTCGTCACCGGCATCGTGGTCGACCCCTACGTCATCGACCGCGAGATGGATCGGTACCGGAAGGGCAGGCGCACCCTCGGCGCGGTGTGCGAGCACTACGGCATCGCGCTGGAGGACGCCCACGAGGCGGAGGCCGACGCGCTCGCCGCCGCACACCTCGCCCGGAGGCTGGCGCAGCAGTTCCCGAATCTGCGGGCCCTCGACATCATGACCCATCAGGCCGACTGGCACGCGGAACGGCAGCGTGACTTCGCCGACTACCTCGCCCGGCAGGGGCGCGATGCGTCGGACGTCAACGGCGAGTGGCCGATTCGCGGCCTCACCCCGTTCCGCATCGCCTGACCCGGGTCACGGGCGGTCGGACAGCGCGCGCGAGAGCACCGGCCCGATGACGGCGAGGGACTGCGGCTCGATCATGTCGTTGTGGCCGCAGTCCACGGGCTGCTCGTCGATCCGGCCGGTGACGAGCGGCCGCCATTCGTCCGCCGAGCGCGCAGGGCCGGTCCCGTCCCCGTCGCGGGTGGCGTGGAAGACGAGCAGGTCCCCGTCGTAGGCCCGGGGCACGAAGTGATGCGCGAGCCACCGGGAGTTCTCGTAGCCGGCGGAGATCCGTTCGAGGTCGCGTCCCCGCACACCGGTCTCGGTGCCGAACGACTCGTCGATCAACCGGGCCGCGTGCTCGTAGGTCATCTCGGCGTCCGGGTCCGCCTGCAGTCCCAGCCCACGCAGGAGGTCCCGGACGTCCAGCCTGCCGGACGGCGGCTCCTCGCCGCCCACGGGGTAGCTGTCCATGACGGCCAGGGTGCCGACCTCCTCACCCGCCGTCTGCAGTTCGACGGCCATGGCGTGCGCGATGACGCCGCCGAGCGACCAGCCGAGCAGGTCGTACGGGCCGGTGGGCTGGATGGCCCGCATCTCCTCGATGTAGCGGTGCGCCAATTGCTCGATCGTCCGGTAGTCGCCGCCGCCGCTGATCGTGGGCAGTTGCAGCCCGTACGCGGGCCGGTCCGGCGGGAGGTACTGCACCAGACCGGCGTACCCCCAGGACAGCCCGATTCCCGGATGCACGCAGAACAGCGGCCTCCCGCTGCCGTGCGCTCGCAGCGGAATCACGACGGCGAGCGCCTCTTCCAGGCCGGCGCTCCGGTGCGGAAGGTCGAGTCGGCCTGCGATCCCGGCCGGGGTCGGGTCGAGGAACATCCATTGCAGCGGAACCCGCCGATCCAGTTCGGCCTGCAGTGCGCTGACGATCCGGGTGGCGAGGAGGGAGTTTCCGCCGAGATCGAAGAAGCTGTCGGCGGTGCCCACCCGGTCCACCCCGAGAACCGACGCGAAGACGTCCACCACGAGGCGCTCGGTGTCCGTGGCCGGGGCCCGGAACGCGGCACCGGTCGAACCGAACTCGGGGGCAGGCAACGCCTTCCGATCGAGCTTGCCCACCGGGGTCATCGGTATCCGATCGAGTACGACCACCGCGGACGGCACCATGTGAGCGGGCAGGCGCTCGGACACGTAGGTGCGCAGTCCGGCGGGCTCGACCTCCTGTCCGTCCTGAACCCGCACATACGAGGCGAGCACGGTGTCGCCGGACGGGCCGGTGTGACCGACGGTGGCGGCGAACGCCACCGCCGGGTGCCTGCCGAGCACGGCGTCGATCTCCCCGAGTTCGATGCGGAAGCCACGGACCTTGACCTGGAAGTCGCTGCGGCCCAAGTACTCCAGGGTATGGTCACGCCTCCAGCGCACCACGTCGCCGGTGCGGTACATCCGGCACCCCGGCTCCCCGAAGTTGCAGGCCACGAATCGTTCCGAGGTGAGCGCAGGCCGGTTGTGGTACCCGCGCGCCATACCCGGCCCGCCGATGTACAACTCGCCGGGCACCCCGGCGGGCACGGGCTGCAGCCGCTCGTCGAGAACGAGGAACGCGAATCCCACTGCGGGCGAACCGATGTTCACACCCTCGCCGGGACGCATCGGGGCGCTGACACTCGCCTGGATGGTGGTCTCCGTGGGTCCGTACCCGCTGTGCAGGCTCCGGCCCGGCGCCCACCGCGCGACCACCTCCGGCGGGCACGCCTCGCCCACCAGGTCGAGGACGCGGAGCGAATCGAGACCGTCGTTGTCGAGCGCCGCCAGCGCGGTCGGGGTGATGGTCGCGTGGGTCACGCGCTCGCGACGGAACAGGTCCGCCAACTCGCTGCCCCCGAGGACGGCGGGCGGCACGATCACGACCTGCGCCGACGCGCTGAACGCCATCATCAGTTCGAACACGGAGGCGTCGAAACTCGGGGACGCCAGTTGCGACACGCGGGACTCGTGGGTGACCTGGAACCGTTCGTGCGTCTCCGCGGTGAAGTCGGCCATCCCCCGGTGGGTGACGGTGACGCCCTTCGGTCGTCCGGTCGACCCCGACGTGTAGATGAGATAGGCCGGGTGGGCGAGGTGCAACGGACTCGTCCGATCCTCGTCGGTGACCGGTGCGGGTGACACCGCTGCCACCTGCGCGGCGGCCCCCTCGTCGTCGAGGATCAGCCACGGGACGGTGTCCGGCAGGTCGCCGCGGCGACTGCTCACGGTGAGGCCGAGTGCCGCCCGGCAATCGGTGAGCATGTAGTCGATGCGCTCGCGCGGATAGGTGGGGTCGACGGGCACGAACGCCGCACCGGCCTTGGTGATCGACCAGATCGCGACCACCGACTCGATCGAGCGGGGCATTCCGACGGCCACGAACGTCTCCGGCCCCACCCCACGACCGCGCAGGATCCGCGCCCACCGATTGGACCACTCGTCGAGTTCGCGGTAGCTGACCCGCCGGTCCTCGTAGGACAGGGCCACCGCGTCCGGGTCGAATGCGGCGGCCGCCGTCAGCAGGTCGGGCCACAACTGCATTCGCACGTCCGGCTCGCCGCGGGCAGGTGCCATCGCCCGCAACTCCGCCTCGTCGAGCAGCGGGAGGTCGCCGACCGGCCGGTCGGGGTTCGCCGTGACGGCGTCGAGGATCCGCACGAACCGGTCGGCGAACCCGCGGACGGTGTCGGCGTCGAAGAGGTCGGTGGCGAAATCGACGGCGCCGCTCATCCCGGCCGGCGCACCGTCCGCATCGAACTCCTCCGAGAGCAGGAATTCGAGATCCACCTTGACGACGGCGAGCCCGGAGTCGATGCCGCGGACGTCCAGCCCCGGCAGCGTCAGGACCGGTCGCTCGTTGTTCTGAAATTCCAGCGAGACCTGGACGAGCGGCGCATACGCCGTCGAGCGGGTCGGCCCGACCGCGTCCACCACCCGCTCGAACGGAACGTCGGCACGTGCGAACGCTCCGAGGTCGACGTCGCGGCAGTGCGCGGCCAGTGCGGTGAACGGCGCGGCCGCGTCCACCCGGGTGCGCAGCGCGAGCGTGCCCACGAACATGCCGATCAGACCGTCGAGGGCGGGGTCTCCGCGGCCGGCGATCGGGGTGCCGACGGCGACGTCCGCGGTGCCGCCGAGCCGACTGAGCAACACCGCCAGGGCGGCGTGCACGGTCATGAACTCGGTGGCGCCGAGGCGTCGCGACAGCTCCCGGATGCGGCGATGCAGGCCGGTGTCGACGGAGAAGTGGATGCGCGCACCGCGGAAGGACTGCTGCGACGGCCGGTCCCGATCGGTGGGCAGTTCCAGGAGATCGGGGGTACCCGCCAGCGCGGTCGTCCAGTAGTCGAGCTGCCTCGACAGCAGCGACTCGGGGTCGTCTTCCGAACCGAGCAGTTCCCGCTGCCACAGGGCGTAATCCGCGTACTGCACCGGAAGCGGTGTCCAATCGGGCGCGCCGCCGGACACGCGGGCGCCGTACGCCGCCATCACGTCGCGCACCAGCGGCCCCATCGAGAACCCGTCCGCCGAGATGTGGTGCACCACCACGGCGAGGACGTGCTCGGTGGCGCTCAGCGAATACAGCCCGGCCCGCAGCGGAAGCTCCACGGTCACATCGAAACCCGCCGAGACGAGCCGGGACACCTCGTCCCGCAGGTGCTCGTCCGCGACGGGGACGGGGACCAGCTCGGGCACCGCACCCGCGGCGGGCAGGATCTGCTGAACCGGCCAGTCCCCGCGGACCGGGAACATCGTGCGCAGCGACTCGTGCCGGACGAGGACGTCGGTGAGCGCCGAGTTCAGCTCTCCCACATCGAGGTTCCCGCTCAGTGCCACCACGATCGGGATGTTGTAGGCGGCCGAGGTGGTGTCGAGCTGGTTGACGAACCACATCCGCTGCTGCGCGAACGACAGCGGAATGTCGTCGGGCCGCGTGCGGACCCCGAGTACCGGGCGGCCGGACGTCCCCGCCCCGAACTGTTCGATCCGCGCCGCCAGCGCCGCGACGGTAGGCGCCTCGAACAGGTCCCGCACACCACAGTCGGTGCCGAGCAGCGCGCGCAGCCGCGCCGTGACCCGGGTGGCGCTCAGGGAATTGCCGCCGAGGTCGAAGAAGTCGGCGTCGGCGCCGACCCGCCCCAGTCCGAGCACGTCCGCGAAGACACCGGCCACCGTTTCCTCGATCGGCCCGGCCGGGACCCGGTAGTGCCCCGCCCCGGACAGCAGGTCGGGCTCCGGCAGTGCCGAGCGGTCCAGCTTGCCGACGGCCGTCAGCGGGATGCGTTCCAGCACCGTGATCGAGGTGGGCACCATGTGCGGCGGCAGGCGGTCCGCCACGTGCCGGGTGAGTCCGGCGGTGTCGAGGGAGACGCCCGACGACGGTACGACGTAGGACACCAGCAGGGTGTCGCCCGCGGGCCCGCGGTGCGCGAGCGTGGCCGCGAATCCGACATTCGGCTCCGACATGAGCGTGGCGTCGATCTCGCCGAGTTCGATGCGGAAACCGCGGACCTTGACCTGGAAGTCGGTGCGGCCCACGTACTCGATGCTGTGGTCCGGCGTCCACCGCACGATGTCGCCGGTGCGGTACATCCGCTCACCGGGCCGGAACGGGTCGGCGACGAACCGCTCGGCGGTCAGTGCCTGCCTGCGGTGGTAGCCGCGGGCCAGACCCGCCCCGGCGAGATACAACTCGCCGGCAACACCGACGGGGACCGGTTGCAGCCGGGTGTCGAGCACCAGTTCCGTCACGCCGCGGATCGGCCCGCCGATGGTGATCGGTTCCCCCGGGACCATCGGTGTGCTGATGTTGGACATGATCGTGGTCTCGGTCGGTCCGTACGCGTTGTACAGGCGGCGGCCGGGCGCCCAGCGGGCGACGAGTTCGGGTGGGCACGCCTCCCCGCCGAACACCAGGTCCGTCAGGTGCGTCAGCCCGGCAGGGTCGAGCGACGCCAGCGCGGCCGTGGTGATGAACGCGTGGGTGACGTTCCGGTCGGCCAGCAGCCGCGCGAGTTCGTCGCCGCCGAACACGGCGGGCGGCGCGATCACCATCGTCGCGCCGGCGCCGAACGCCTGGAGGTACTCGAACACCGACCCGTCGAAGCTCGGCGTGGAGAAGTGCAGTGTCCGGGATTGCGGTGTCGCACGGAAACGTTCGAGTTGATCGAGGGCGAAATTGTCCAGACCGCGGTGGGTGACCACCACACCCTTCGGCAGGCCCGTGGACCCCGACGTGTAGACGGCGTACGCGGCGGTGTCCAGCGTGACCGGACCGCTCCGGTCGGCGTCGGTCACGGGTGTCCCCGGACGCTCGGCGCATTCGACCGCGAAGCCGGGTTCGTCGAGGAGCAGCCACTGCGCGTCGCCCGGGAGCCGGTCTCGATGCCCGGTCGTGGTCAGGCCGAGCGTGACTCCGGAATCGACGAGCATGTGGGTGATGCGCTCGTCGGGGTAGTTCGGGTCGATCGGCACGAACGCCGCACCGGTCTTCGCCACCGCCCACACCGACAGCACCGAATCGACGGAGCGCGGTATCCCGATGGCCACGAACGTTTCCGGGCCCGCCCCGCGTGCGATGAGGGCGCGGGCCAGACGGTTCGATTGCTCGTCCAGCTCACCGTAGGTCACGTCGACGTCCTCGTAGGACAGGGCGACCGCGTGCCCGTCGAGCGCGGCGCCGTCCTCGAGGATGTGCGGCAGTGTGCGGGTCGATCCGCCCGGACGGCCGCGGACCGGCACCAGTTCGGCGCGCTCCCGGTCGGTCAGCAGCGACAGTGCGGCCAGCGGCCGGTCCGGCCGGGTGCAGGCGTCGAGCACCCGGAGCACCCGCCCGGCGAGACCGGCGACGGTGTCCGCGTCGAACACGTCCGGGAGGTACTCGAATTTCAGGTGCAGCCGGGCGTCGACCGACGCCACCAGGCTGAGGGGGTAGTGGGCGGCGTCCCGCGCGTCCACCCCGGTGACGCGCAGGCCTGCGATGTCGGTGTCGGTGGTGAGCCCGGCACGGTCGACGGGGTACGACTCGAACACGGTCAACGTGTCGAACCCGATCTCCGGCCCCGCCGCGCCCTGAATCTCGGACAGGCCCAGGTAGTGATGATCCAGCAGCGCCGCCTGCTCGGCCTGCACCCGTTCCAGCAGTGCGCCGACGGTGTCGCCGGGACGCAACCTGATCCGGACGGGGAGTGTGTTGATGAACAGCCCGACCATCGTCTCGATGCCCGCCAACTCGGGAGGCCGCCCCGACACGGTGGCACCGAACAGCACGTCGTCGCGGGCGGTCAACGCACCCAGCACGATCCCCCACGACACCTGGACGAGCGTGTTGACGGTCAGCCCCCGCGAACGCGCGACGTCCCGCAACAGGGCGGTGCGCTCCTCGTCGAGGTCGAAGGCGAACTCGTCGGACATCGTGGACAACCGGTGCCCCCGGTCGGCCACATTCCCCGTCGCCCCGCTCGCGCCGTGGGCCAGCAACGTCGGTCCCTCCACCCCGGCGAGAGCCCGGGCCCAGACTTCCCGGGAGGCGTCCTGATCGCGGCGCGTCATCCACGCCAGGTAGTCGCGGTATGCGCGCACACGCGGTAGCGGCGACGCGTCCCCGTCGGTGGCGTACAGCGTCAGCAACTCCCGGATCAGCAACGGCATCGACCAGCCGTCGAGCAGGATGTGATGGTTCGTCGACACCAGCCGGTATCGGTTCGGCCCGGTCGCGATCAGCATGAACCGGATCAGCGGGGCGTCCGTCATGTCGAACGGGCGCATCCGGTCCTCGGCCAGCAGCCGCGTGACCTCGGACGCGGCGGCGTCCACGCCCAGAGCCGTCAGATCGACCTCGTGCCAGGGCGCCTGCACCCGTCGCCGGATCACGTGTACGGCGTTGCCCTCGGCGTCCCGGAGGAAGCCGGCGCGCAGGTTGTCGTGCCGGGCCAGCAGCGCATCGGCAGCGCGGCGCAGTCGATGCGGATCCACGGCGCCGTCGAGTTCGAGGCTCACCTGCACCAGGTAGGCGTCGAGGGAGTCGTCGGCGAGTTCGGCGTGGAAGAGCATGCCTGCCTGCAGCGGCGACAACGGCCATACGTCCGTCAGGTCCGGGCACCCGCTTTCGAGCGACTCGATCGCGTCCTGCCGCAGAGCGACGAGCTCGAGGTCCGACGGCGTGAACCCGGCGCCGCCCGACTCCGCGTGGGTTCCGAGAGCGGCGAGGGCCTGCAGCCACAGCTGCGCGAGTTCCTCGACCTCCTCACGGGTGAGGACCTCCGGCGGGTAGGTCCACGTGGAACTCAGCTGGGGGCCGTCGCCCGAGTCGACGGTCAGTGCAGTGATGTCGACGACGGCCGCGACCGGGACGGCCGGGTTCTCGCGCAGTCCGGGTTCGTCGACCGGCACCCATCCCTCCGCGGTCTCCGTGGCGGTCCCGCCCATTCTGCCGTGGTAGTTGAAGCTGACCTGGGGAGTCGGCAGCGGCGAAAGAGACTGCGCCGTCTCGTCGTTCAGGTACCGGAGAAGCCCGAATCCGATGCCGTGGTCGGGAACGGCGCGGAGTTGCTCCTTCACGGACTTGAGCGCGGCTCCCGCGGACGGACCCGCGGCGAACGCGTCGTCGAGGTCGACCCCGCCGAGATCGAGTCGCACGGGGAAGATCGTGGTGAACCAGCCGATGGTGCGCGCGAGATCGGCGCCGGGCACCACCTGCTCTTCACGACCGTGGCCTTCGAGCCCGACCAGCGCGCCGGGAAGGTCGATGCCACGGTGCCGCCGCCATCGCGTCAGCGCCATCGTCAGCGCGGTCAGCAGGGCATCGGCGACGCTGCTGCGGAACGCCCGCGGCACGGTCGTCGACAACGTCTCGGTCAGCGAGGCAGGAACACGCACCGCGAGGTGCGCGGCGGTGGCGACGGTGTCCGAGGCGGTCAACGGACGGGACCCCAGCAACGGTTCGGGTGCGGCCGGCATCGCGCGCCACACGTCGAGTTCGGCGGCGCGCCGGGGCTCACGCGCGGCGTCGGCGAGCCCGTGCGCCCACCGGCGCATCGACGTCCCCGACCGCTTCAGCACCGGTGGGCTGCCGGACTGCAGTTGCGCGCACGCCGCAGCGAGGTCGGGGATCAGGATCCGCCAGGACACCCCGTCCATCGCCAGGTGATGGACGACGATCAGCACGCGCCCCGGCCGTTCGGCCTCGTCGAACCAGACCGCCTGGATCATCACGCCCGACTCCGGGTCGAGCCGATCGAGGGCGCTGTCGAATTCGGCGCCGATCTCGTCCGCCCGGCCCCGGCGCAGCACGGTCGCCGCCCGCACCGCCCCTTCCCCCTGTACCTCCATCGACCATCCCGCTTGGGTGCTGGACGTGCGGTACAACCGCGCCCGCAAGACATCGTGCCGGTCCAGCACGGCCTGCAGGGCGCGCGTCAGGGTGTCTTCGGTCATCGTCGCCGGGAGCGTGAACAGCGCGGACTGCGCGTAGCGGCGGAAATCCCCGCCCCTGGCGAGCATCCACCGCACGATCGGCGTCAGCACGATCTCGCCGATCCCGCCCCCGGGCAGTTCGTCGAGAACCACCGCCTCGTCGTCCGTGCCGGCTGTCGCGGCGAGCCCGGCAACGGTTTTGCGCTCGAACACGTCCCGCGGCGAGATCAGTACCCCGGCGGCCTTGGCGCGGGTGACCAGCTGGATCGACATGATCGAGTCGCCACCGAGGGCGAAGAACGAGTCGTCGACACCGAGGGTG
Source organism: Rhodococcus sp. T2V (assembly GCF_029269925.1). Lineage (NCBI taxonomy): Bacteria > Bacillati > Actinomycetota > Actinomycetes > Mycobacteriales > Nocardiaceae > Rhodococcus > Rhodococcus sp. T2V. The sequence continues at coordinate 3,385 of NZ_JARJBD010000009.1, read as the reverse complement.
AAGAAGGAGTCGTCGACACCCACCGAGTCGAGACCGAGGACCTCCGCGAACAGGCCGGCGAGGATCCGTTCGGTCTCGGTGACCGGCCCGCGGCCCGTGGTCACCCGCTGCCCGAAGTCCGGTTCGGGCAGCGCTTTCCGATCGAGTTTGCCGTTCACCGTCAGCGGCATTGCGTCGAGCACCATCACTGCGGCCGGCACCATGTGCGACGCCAATCGCTCCGCGGCCGCGTCGACGATCACGGCCGGGTCGAGCGCGACGCCGGCCTCCGGCACCACGTACCCCACCAGCCGGCCGCCGCGCGCCGTCACCGCCGCCTGCGCCACCCCCTCGCTCGCGAGCAGGGCCGACTCCACCTCCCCGAGTTCGATCCGGTAACCCTTCACCTGCACCTGGAGGTCGTTGCGGCCGAGGTACTCGAGTTGTCCGTGCGCGTTCCACCTGCCCAGATCGCCGGACCGGTACATCCGGGCCCCGGGCACGAACGGGTCGGGAACGAAACGGCCGGACGTGAGGGCGGGCCTGCCGAGGTAGCCGCGCGAGACCTGCGCCCCGGAGACGTACATCTCCCCGACCACTCCCGGCGGCACCGGGTGGAGCCGTCCGTCGAGCACGTACACGTGCAGTCCGGGCACACCCCGGCCGATCACCGACCCGGACGCGTCCCCGACGAGGTCCCGGTCGATCGGCAGATGGGTGACGTGCACGGTCGTTTCCGTGATGCCGTACATGTTCGACAGGACCGGCGCGGTGTCACCCCGGCGGGCGTACCAGCGCCGGAGGTGGCCGAAGTCGAGGGCCTCCCCGCCGAAGATCACGTACCGCAGCGACAGCGCGGGACCGCCCGCGAGGCGATCCGCCTCCGCCAATTGGTAGAAGGCGGTGGGGGTTTGATTGACGACCGTGACTGCCTCGTCACGCAGGAGGTCGAGGAACTTCCCGGGTGAGCGCGCCGTGTAGTAGTCCACCAGCACCAGCCGGCCGCCGTGGGCGAGCGCCCCCCACATCTCCCACACCGAGAAGTCGAATGCGGCGGAATGGAACATGGTCCACACGTCGGCCGGTCCGAATCCGAACAGCGTCTGCGTGTTTGCCACCAGCGTGACGACGTTGCGGTGCGAGACCTGCACGCCCTTCGGCTGCCCGGTGGAACCGGAGGTGTAGATCACGTAGGCCACGGAGTCCAGACGCAGCGGAGTGCGGCGGTCGTCGTCGGTCACCGGCAGCGGCGACAGCGGCTGCAGTGCAGTCACGGTCGCGGGGTCGTCCACCACGACCACCGGCACCCCGGAGCCTCGGAAGGTCGCGGCGTCCGCGGCGGTGGTGAGCACACACTGCGGCCGGGCGTCGCCGAGCAGGAAGGCCAACCGCTCGGCAGGAGAGGCCACATCCACCGGGAGGTAGCCCGCGCCCGTCTTCACCACCGCCACCAGCGCCACGACGAGGTCGATCGACCGCGTCATCCCCACCGCCACCAGTGTTTCCGCGCCGGCTCCCCGTGCCACCAGAAGTCGGGCGAGCCGGTTGGCCCGCTCGTCGAGTTCCCGGTACGTCACCGACGTGCCTTCGCAGCGCACCGCGACTGCCTCACCGTCGGACGCCACCGCCCGATCGAACAGATCGACCAGCGACAGCGGTGCGACGTCGGTCCCCGGCCGATACGCGGCGGCGAGCACGAGTTCGCGTTCGGGCGCATCCAGGATGTCGACGTCCCCGACGGGCGCGGCCGGATCGGTGGTCACGGCCTCGATCACCCGCACGAAGCGCTCGACGAAACCCTCCACCGACGCACGATCGAAGACGTCCGTCGCGTAGCGGACACCGGCGCTGATCCCGACGGGCACGCCCTGCTCGTCGACGCGCTCCACCAGGCTCACCTGCAGATCGAATTTCGCGACGTCCAGATCGACGTCGAGCGACCGGGCGGTCAGCCCGGGCAGTTCCAGGTGTGTGCGGGTGGCGTTCTGGAATTCGAGCAACACCTGGAACAGTGGTGAGTGCGCGGTGGACCGCTCGGGTGCGAGTTCGTCGACCAACCGCTCGAAGGGCAGGTCTGCGTGCTCGAACGCACCGAGGTCGACCGACCGCACGTCGGTGAGCAACTCGGCGAACGACGTTCCCGCGGGTACCGGGGTGCGGAGTACCAGCGTGTTGACGAACATCCCCACGACGTCGTCGAGTGCGGCGTGGCCGCGGCCCGCGATCGGGGTACCCACCACCACGTCTTCCGATCCCGACACCCTCGTCAGCAGCACGGCCAAGGCCGCGTGCACCACCATGAACAGCGTCGAATTGCCTCGGTGCGCAAGGTCGGCCAGGGTCTGGTGGACGCCCGGTGGGATGTCGAACGGGACGACGGCCCCGACCTGGGACCGCTGCGCGGGTCGTGGCCGGTCCAGTGGTAGCGGCAGCACGTCCGGGATGCCCGACAACGTCCGGGTCCAATAGTCGAGCAGGCCGGACAGCATCGAATCGGGCTGCTTCTCGGTGCCCAGAGTCTCGCGCTGCCACAGGCTGTAGTCGGCGTACTGCACGGGCAGCGGCACCCAGCCGGGTGCCTGCTGCTGCGCGCGTGCCGTGTAGGCGAGCATCACGTCCCGCGCCAGGGGGGCCATCGAGAAGCCGTCGGCCGCGATGTGGTGCACGACGAGGGCGAGGACGTGCCGCTCGGGCGCGAGTCGCCACAGCCGGACGCGAAGCGGAAGGTCCTCGGTGACATCGAATCCGACGCCGAAGAACGCGGCGAGGGAGTCCCGGAGCGCTCCTTCGGCAACCCGGACCGGCTCGAGGTCGGGGGTGACGAGTGCGGAATCGGCGATCATCTGCCGGGGTCCGTCCGCGGAACCGGGGAACACGGTGCGCAGCGATTCGTGTCGCTCCAGGACGTCGCCGAGTGCCGCTTGCAGTGCACCCAGATCGAGCGCGCCGTCCAGTTGCAGCGCGACCGGGATGTTGTAGGCCGTTGAGGCGGTGTCGAACTGGTTGACGAACCACATCCGCTGCTGCGCGAGGGACAGCGGAATCCGCTCGGGCCGCGGCCTCGCGGTGAGCGCCGGGGAGACGGAACTCGTCATCATCTCCGAGTCGATCCGGACGGCGAGATCGGACACCACGGGTGCGTCGAACAGCGCCGCGACACCGATGTCGGTGTCCAGCGCGCTGCTGATGCGTCCCACCGCCCGAGTGGCACTGAGCGAATCTCCGCCGAGGTCGAGGAAGCTGTCGTCGGCGCCGACGCGGTCGATTCCGAGGACGGCGGCGAAGGCCGACGCGACCGCCTCCTCCGCGGGTGTCGTCGGCGCGCGGTATCCGCGGGTGGTCGTGCCGAAGTCGGGTGTCGGCAACGCCTTCCGATCGAGTTTGCCGTTCACCGTCACCGGCAACT